>CAZHGK010000075.1:5821-8827 GCA_964532095.1 uncultured Planctomycetales bacterium
CCAAGGCATTGTAGTCAATCACACAAAAACAATCCCCGTTCATGGCGATAAAACGAGGCGATTGAACCAAGCTTGAACCTTGTTTAATGGCTCCACCTGTGCCTAAGGGCACCTGTTCCCGGGAAAATAAAATTTCTAACTTAGGAAACATTCCCTTTAAGGCCATTTCCACTTCATCTGCGCCATGGCCCGTACATAAGATAAACCGCCGGCCCCCTTGGGAAGCAATAAATTCAATTAATAAGGCAATAAATGGTTTCCCGTCGATCGTGGCCAGGATTTTCTGTTTACCTTGGGTCACTGATTGCAAACGTTTACCCAGACCACCAGCTAAAATGACCACATCAGGAAACATAATTATTTGATTATTCCTGTATCCGGTTGGTAAAAAATAATCTGGCTACCCAAATTTTCAAACTTGATAGGCACTTCCAATAAATTCTTAAGTGCGCCACGCACGGCAGCTTTCTTGTCTGGCTCAACAAAGAAAAGCACAAAGCCTCCACCCCCAGCACCCAATAATTTTCCACCTGTTGCGCCAGCCTTCATGGCCGTTGCATATAGATCATCAATTTGTGAGGTGGATATCTTATCGGATAAGGTGCGTTTTAATTGCCAGCTTTCGTCGAGCAATTTCCCAAACGCTAATCAATCGCCAGAATTTAATATTTCGCGCGCCTGCTGGACCATCTCATACATGCGTTTCAGTTCTGCTTTTTTATTAGGGATATTCTTAATTTGATGTTCTGCCACATGGGATGCGGTGCGGGAAAATCCGGTAAAAAATAACATCATATGGTCTTGCAGGGCATTTAATGATGCTGCCGTTAACGTGACCGGTTGAATGCGTAAATGATTAATTCCGCCAAATTCAATATAGTTAAAACCTCCGTGAGCGGCTAACATTTGGTCTTGGCAGCCGACATTTTCTTTGATCAACTCCTGCTCAATCTTAATTGCTTCCTTCGCTAAACGTTCTTTGCTAATGATTTGTCCTTTAAGCGCATATAATGAATTTAATAAGCCGACGGTAAATGAAGAACTGGAACCTAAACCTGTCCGTGCAGGCAAATCCCCATCGTGGTGAATTTCCAAGCCTTCCTCAATATTTAAGAAACGCAAAACTTCCCGCACCGCAGGATGGTCAATCTCCCCGACGGTTTTAATCATTTCCATTTTGGAATAAATAATACGCGACTTATGTTCAAAAAAAGGCGGTAAATAACGGCAGGTGATATAACAGTACTTATCAATGGTAGTTGCCAAGACTGCCCCAGGATGGTCTTGATACCAGCCGGGATAATCCGTGCCCCCACCAAAAAAGGACACCCGAAAAGGAGTTCGGGAAATGATCATACGCTAACCGTCTCTAAAATTTTACGTTTAAGTTTTATCTGGGTTGATTTTAAAGTCTCATCAACGGCCACCTGCCCAAATTTGGTTTTTAACAATTCTAAAAATTTTGGATTGGTGTGGTATTTCATCCAGGCCGCATCCCTGAAAGCTAACACCTGGTCCGCAGATAAATATTTCGTTGGCAATGGCTGGCATTCATAGGAATGCTGGGAATATCCGGCATACGTCGACGGTAATTTCCATCCTTCTTTTCTGGCAATCCCGTGTAATGGGCTTCCGGGATAAGCCATGGCCGAATAAAAATTCGCCTCTTCTGTATTCATTTCCATGGCCAAATCCAGGGTCATTTGCATGCTGTCACGATCATCTTCGGGCAAACCAAAAATATAATTGCCGATCACATTAATCCCGTGATCACGGATTTTCTTGACCACATCACGAATATTCACATCTTCAAACTTTCCTTTGGTCACATCTTTTCTCACCCGGGCATTACCACTTTCAATCCCTAACGCTAGCCAATTCACTCCGGCTTTTTTTAGTGTGGCCAAAAATTGGTCCTTGACTGTATCCACCCGTGAATAACACCAGATATTAAATTTATACCCGCGGGCAATGATCAGCTCACAGACCTTCATGAAATGATTGGCATTTAAAACAAACAACTCGTCGGCAATTTTAATATTGGTAATACCTGCAGCTGCAAAATAGTCAAATTCCTTGATGATATGTTCTGGTTCCCAATAACGAAACACAGCAGATCCGTCGGAAAATTCATTTTCCTGGCGGTTGATGATATTAATCATGCAAAATGAGCACTTCATCGGGCAGCCTAAACTGGTGTAAAGGGCTGCAAATGGCTGACGGATAGAACCATTTGGATACGCATGCCAAAGGGCGGTACGGTAATTTTTGACAGGCAATAAATCCCAGGCGATACCAGGAAGGTCTCGTGGCAAATCCGCCTTAGCTACAATCGGTGACGGGGCATTTAAAACAATCGTCTTATCCTGACGATAACCCAAGCCTGAAACCTTATCTAATCGGTCTTTTAAGTTAGTTTGCAAAAGTGTCGATAATGTGTACACCCCTTCATTTTGGCAAACAAAATCAATGGATGGGTGTTTCTCTAACACTTCCCGTGATAAGGCGGCAATATGCCCTCCCACAAAAAGAATTTTAATATCGGTAGTTAATAATTTCACCGCGTCTGCCAGGCCTACGGAACCAGCCATGTTTTGGGAACTGGCGGACGGTTGTTGGCCATACACCACAAAGCATGCCAGGCGTGGCTTGGCTTCCTTAATGCGTTTGGCAGATTCCTCATCTGATAAATGCAAGGCCTCACAATCTAGAATATCGACGGAAAATCCTTTTAAACGGCAATGGTTAGCTAACATGCCTGCCCAAATGGGTGGCTCAATCGCCGAATAATCTTTGGCTAAATCCTGATAGATTTTCTTAGAGGCATTCGGATGGATAAAAAGGACGTCGAGCTGGCTCATATTAGATATTTGCGTACTGATTACGTTTAATGATTTGATAAGCCTTGATCAATTCCTGAATTCCGGCTTGCAAGCTGACATCCGGCTTATACCCTGTTTTCTCAATCTTTGCATTGCTCACAAGATAATCACGTTTATCAGGATC
>CAZHGK010000076.1:0-8752 GCA_964532095.1 uncultured Planctomycetales bacterium
GATTTTTGGTTATGAGCATCATGGGGTCGAAATTGGCAGTGAATCTGAATTACGTTTAGATGATGACTCTGCCGCGTTATGCAAGGCCATTAAAGATGTGGCGCAAATGTACTATCAGATGAACCATAAGGGCAAGATAGATTCTACAAGTCCCTGGATTGATAAAATGATCAACTGTGTCCGTCGAGGGGCGTTTTTTAATACCCAGCGCATGGTGCAGGAATATAAAGCGAAAATGTGGACGGCGTAAGTTCATGCGTCAATATTTAGAACTTTTAGAAAATATCCTCAAATCAGGGGAGCGTAAAGAAGATCGTACCGGTACCGGTACGATTTCTCTTTTTGGGTACCAAAGCAAGTATGATTTGCGGGATGGGTTTCCTTTATTGACGACTAAAAAGGTTTTATTCGACGCAGTTGTTTATGAGCTACTTTGGTTTTTAAGAGGAAGCACAAATATTAATGATGATTTAAAGCAGCATACGCCAATCTGGAATGCCTGGGCTAAGGAAGATGGGTCCTTGGGGCCAATCTATGGGTATCAATGGCGCCATTGGGAAAAGTTTACCTGGGATGAAAAAGCCCAAGCTTACCAAAAAACACATATCGACCAAATCACTCAGGTTTTAGATTTAATTAAAAAGAATCCTAATTCCCGTCGGATGATTGTGAGCGCCTGGAATGTGGCTGATATTGAGCAAATGGCCTTGCCGCCGTGCCATGCGTTTTTTCAATTTTATGTGGTTGCTGGTCGTTTAGATTGCCAATTGTACCAACGTTCAGCAGATGTGGCCTTGGGTGTGCCTTTTAATATTGCCAGTTACGCCTTGCTTATGACCATGATGGCCAATGAATGTGGATTGACCCCAGGAATTCTTACTCACACCTTGGGAGATGCGCATATTTATTTAAACCATGTGGAAGGTGTGAAAACACAGTTGCAGCGTACGCCAGGGGTGTTGCCACGCCTGGAAATTCCTAAGAAGAAAGTCTTAGATTATCGTTTTGAAGATATCAAAATCGTTGGATATAATCCTGCGCCATTTATTAAATTCCCTATTGCTGTTTAAAAACCATGCGTCCTTTTAGTATAATTGTCGCCATAGATTCCAAACAGGGTATCGGCAAAAGCGGAGGATTAGTCTGGCATGTGCCTGGAGATTTAAGGCATTTTAAAGACGTAACCAGCCGCGTTAAGGACCCTGCTAAGAAAAACGCCGTGATAATGGGGCGGAAAACCTGGGATTCTTTGCCTGCAAAATTTCGTCCATTGCCTGGCCGTTTAAATGTGGTGTTAAGTCGATCGCCGATAAGTTTAACAGACGCCTTGGTAATTTCAGATTTTCAGCAAGCCCTGGATTTGTTAGGAAGTGATGGGTATCGCCATATTGAGTCAGTTTTTGTGATTGGAGGGGCACAGATTTATGAAGCAGCTCTCCACCATCCATTATGCCAGAATTTGTATGTGACCCATGTCAAAGGCGATTTTCATTGCGATGCTTTTTTCCCCGATTTTGAGTCCTTGTATCAAATATCCGCACAAATGCCGCTGGAGCAATACGGAGACATTATCTATTATTTTGCTGATTATACCCGTAAACCGTAATTTTTTTTAAAAAACCGCTTTCCCGATTAGCTTTTTTTAATACTACCGTATATACTTTAATCAAAGGGATATATGAGTATGTCATCATCTGACCATAAACGAATTTTGATTGCTGATGAAGAGCCAACCGTTGCAAGTTTGCTGGCATTATTTTTAACAGCTAGAGGCTTTCATGTAGACATTATTGCTTTAAAAGATTTGTCCTCCAAAACCATTCTTGAATTAAAGGCAGATGTGGTAGTTGTGGGGATCAACCCTCAGGCTTCTGATGGTTTTCAAGTGTGCCGCTCCATTCGCCAAGATCCCCAAACACGCGCCATTCCTTTAATAATTACCACAGAACAGCAGCCCGATATTGAAAACTTGAAGCTTTATTATGAAGTGGACGATTATTTATTAAAACCTTTTCATCCTCAAGATTTGATTGAACGGATTAATCATGTTGTGCAATTTAAGGCAAGCATTGTTACTTCTCAAGAGGATACCGATTTAGAAATTGCCCGTGAATTAGGGCGCATCATTAGTGGTAGACATTTGGAGCCGTTTTTTCAACCCATTTATCTTGTCAATCCCATGCGTTTGTTTGGTTTGGAAGTATTATCCCGTCCTCAATCAACAGGTTTGTTAAGTAACCCAGATGAATTATTTGCCCAAGCTTTGCGGCATGGGGTTTATCATGATTTGGAAATGGTTGGTTGGAGCAAGGCAATTTCTGTGCTGCATGATTATAAATACGGTGGGCATTTATTTTTAAATTGTAATCCTCAGCTTATTGAAGACGAGAAATTTGAAAGTACAGCCGCTTTATTTACTCAACAGATTGTGGGCAATGTGTATTTGGAAATCACCGAGCGTTCATCGATCACCCAACATGAGGCCTTCTTTAAACGTTTGGCCAGTGCCAAGGCAGCGGGGTTTAAGATTGCTATTGATGATGTGGGGGCAGGGTATGCTAGCTTAGAGTCCATTGTTAATACCCGACCGGATGTGGTTAAGATTGACAGGCATATTGTCAGTGGGATCGCCCAAGATACTTTTAAACGAAGCATTATTAAGTTAATTGTTGCTTTTTGCCATGAGAACGCCATTGTTTGTGTGGCAGAAGGTGTTGAAACCCGCAGTGATTTTGATGCAGTTACCTCCATGGGGGTTGACGCGGTACAAGGGTATTATTTGTACCGTCCTACCAGTCATCTCGATATTGATGCGATGAATGCCCTCTGTGTTAAGTAGTGAAGATTCCTTGAGAATCCTTTTGGGCTATGTTAAGATTTCTCCATATGAATGACCGATCACATCTTGTTTATCTTGCATGTCTGGCTTTGTGTTTTTTAGGCTGCAGTGCCAAGCATTCACATCCGCTTAAACGTTCCGTTTCAACAATTTCAATAACTGAGCGCGTTATTAATCCTTCTTTATTATCTAAGGGAGGAACTATTGGTTTTAATACATTTAAGCCAGGAGCTAAGGCTGAGGCCAATGACCAGTTGGACCATATTTCTTTAATGGTTATTAAGGGATTTAAGGAAGCTATAGAGCAATCTAAAGCTGGCTTTACCGTCGTAAATGGCGACGAGGTTCCAGGCTTTATTGTGGATGGTCATATCCAGGAATTTAGTAAGAATTTATCTGGCATGTCCCGTTTAATGATGCAACCGGCTAAATGGCACTTGAATTTAGAAGGGGAGATTTGGCTAGAGTCATCTGGCGAGAAAGTATATGTCTTTAATGCCGAAGATGATATTGGAATCAAAGAAGACCCGATGGACGCTGCGTATAAGATAGGACAGCGCATAGGCACAGATTTCATTAACCATTTTGAAAATAAATAATATTTAGAGGTTTTATGATTGTTGTTACTGGGGCGGCTGGATTTATTGGAAGTTGTTGTGTTGCGCGTTTAAATGCCCAAGGTAGGCAGGATTTGATTTTAGTCGACCATTGGGATGGCGACGATGATCCTAAGAAGAAAAATATCCAGGGAAAGAAATTTGTCCGTTTTTATGATAAGGCAGAATTTTTAAAGTTAATCAAACGCGACCAGTTGGATTTTGATGTAGACTGTATTTTGCATATGGGGGCATGCAGTTCGACGGTATTGCAAGATGCCGAATATTTTAAGGTCAATAACTTTGAATATTCCTGCCATGTGGCCCAATGGGCTCTTAAGGTCAATGCCCGTTTGATCTATGCTTCATCAGCAGCGACCTATGGGGATGGTCTTCAAGGGTATGACGATGATGAACAAAAAATCTCATCACTTAAGCCATTAAATCTATATGGGCAATCCAAACAGGATTTTGATCTGTGGGTTTTAGCCAATGGGTATCAGGACCGTATGGTGGGTCTCAAATTCTTTAATGTGTTTGGTCCCAATGAAACGCATAAGCAGGATATGCAAAGCGTTATTGCCAAGTCCTATCACAAGGTTGCGACTGAGGGAAAAATCTCGTTATTTAAATCTTATCGCCCAGAATATAAAGATGGTGAGCAAAAGCGTGATTTTATTTATGTTAAGGATGTTTTGGATGTGATTGATTTTTTTATATCGCATCCGACGGTGAATGGGATATTTAATGTAGGGACTGGACAGGCGCGTACATGGAATGATTTAGCAAAAGCTATTTTTACTGCGGTTGGTAAAAAACCTGTTATAGAATATATGGAAATGCCTGAGGTTTTGCGTGGGCGATATCAGTATTTTACTGAAGCTAATATGGATAAATTAAAAAAGGTCGGGTACGCAAAGCCGTTTACATCGTTGGAAGATGCGGTGATCGATTATAGCCATTATTTAAAAAACCAGGAGCGTTTATGATCCTATTCGCTGTGATTATCGGGGTGGCGTGTATTTCTGCAATTGTCATTGGCAGTCTTTTTTATTTATTCACAAAAGAATCTGATCCTACCTTTGCTAAGCCTTTATCCCCGGAAGAAATCAAGAAAATGCAGCCAGCGTCAGCATTGACTAAGTCTGAAGATCAATCCTTGCCCGCTGAATTTACCAGAACAGACCCTAGGGTAGAAGAATTGCAAGGTGAACTAAAGGAATTGTCAGACCGTGCCTTAGGACAGGCTAGAGAAGCTAAATCCATGCTAGATACCTTATCTGGTGAAAATCAGCAATTAAAAGAAGAGCTGGAGCGATTGAAAACTGTCCAACAACAACCCGTGGAAGATGGCCATGTTAAAGAAATCGAGCTTAAGGCGGGGCAGTTGCAACAGGATAATCTTGTGCTGCGTTCACAGCTTGATTCCAGTCATGTGAAATTACAGGAATTGCAGCAGGAAATGGACAGTGTTAAACAATCGATGACTATCGAGATTAAAGCTATCACTCAGGATAAGGAACGTTTGGCTCAAGAAGTTGAAACGTTAAAGCAGTCCTTTGTTCAGGATAATGATGCTTCGGCAGCTGCAATGAGGGCTTTTGATTCCGAGCGCCAGGTTTTAGTTGCGGCGAATAGTGATTTGCAGATGACCGTCAATAAATTGCAGGATCTAAACAATAGTTTGACCTTTAAGGTGGAGATGCTGCAAACGGAATTGATTAAACTGCGCGCCCAGGCATCAGGGTTGGAGCGCGTTTGTGGGAATTATGCCTCGCAAATAGAAGATATTTCCTTAAAACTTGACCGCTATGAAACCAACGAACGGCAATGGCAAAAGGTGCATAATCGTTTACAGGAAGTGGTAGAGCAAACAAAATTAGAAAATGATCAACTGTCTCAAAGAGAGAAATTGGCCCAGTTTGAATTGCAAAAAAGCCGGGATCATATTGTTGGTTTAGAGCGTTCATTTCAGGAGTATAAGGGTAAGACCTCGTCGGATGGGCTAACAGGGGAAGTATAATATGCAGTGGATGTGGCTTTTAATGCTATCGTTGTTTGTTTGTTCCGGTTGCGCACAAACAGTTGAGGTTGCAAAAACTGTTTGGGGTTCTTCTACGCGTGCTTTGGAAGAGGCGCGTGCCTCTGCAATCAGCAAGACGTATGATCAAGGCTATTGGAAATGTATGCAGGCCTTGCTTGCGGCTATTGATCGCCATAAATATGTTGTGTTTCAAAAAGATGAAATAAAAGGTTATGTTGTGGTTATGGGTATTCATGGGTCGGTCAATACGACGGAAGTTGGAATATTTATTGTAGAAATTAATGATAATCAGGCAAGGATAGAGGTTTCTTCGCTAAGTACGAATGCCAAACGGATTGTCTCTAAAGCAATATTTAAGGATATCGATGTAACCTTTGGATTAGCAGCGGCAGAAAGTTTGGAGAAGATTGAAGAAGATGTGACAGATGTTAAGGATGCATCCAAATAATGATTGAGCATGAGTTTTTATTTTTAGGATTATTAGCTGGTGGCTCGAAGCATGGGTATGAGATTAAGCGTCAAATTGACGAGGATTTAAAGCCCAATTTGGGATTAAATATCAATTCCATTTATTATCCTTTAAAGCAGATGGAAAAAGATGGATTGATTGCCAAGAGTGTTGGGCGTCAAGGGCGTTGGCCGGAAAAGCAAGTGTACAGCATTACTACCAAAGGTCGCAAGAAATTTGACGAGTTAATGGCGGAGCGGTTTTTAACCATTGAGCGTCCTTTTTTTCAAATTGATTTATCCCTTTATTTTCTACCATATGTCCAGAAAGCATCAGCAAAACGTCGATTAAAGGCACGTTTAGGCTTATTAAGCCGCATTTGTCGCGATCTGATTCCTATAAAAGACAAGGCGAAATTGATGGGCAGTCCGCATTATATGATCCTGCAACATAATTTTCTCCTCGTGCAAGCTGAAATTGCTTCCCTCAAAGAAATTATCGAACAATTATAAATTTCATAAAGTTTTAAAATTCACTTGACTTTACTCATATTTGCAATTATCTTGCCTATTAAATAAGTTTTTATTTGACGTATATCTGAATTTTCAATGGAAATAATTCGCATGTTTTTTGGAGACAAGGGTTTTATATAAGTTATCTTTAGGCGCATTAAATCTTATTAATCAATAAATTACAAGAGGTAATTTATGAACATAAAGGTAATGAAATGTGTATCGCTGATTTTTTTGCTATTTAATCTGAATGTTGTCATGGCTCAAGAATCCGTTTATAAAATTATTCTTAAGGACCACAAGTTTAATCCTACGACATTAATTATTCCAGCTGGGGAAAAAGTTAAAATTGAAATCGATAATCAGGATCCCACAGCTGAGGAATTTGAGAGTCACGAGCTAAATAGAGAGAAGATTATTTTTGGTGGGAAGAAAGCTTTTATTTATGTTGGTCCAGTTAAAGCAGGGACGTATTCCTATTTTGGTGAGTTTAATCCACAAACTGCAAAAGGAATAATTGTGGCAGAGTAAAAAGGAGTAAAGAAAATGTTTCCTATTTCATTGGTTGTATTTCGGGAAGGTATGGAAATTGCGCTTATTGTTGGTGTTATTTTAGCGGCAACGCGTTCACTGGCCAAGCGTACGCGTTGGGTATTGGTAGGTATTCTAGTGGGGATTCTTGGATCGATTATTATTGCTTGCTTAGCTGATGGGATTTCCCAAATTGCTTCAGGAATGGGACAGGAGTTGTTTAATGCTTTCATTCTTATATTGGCTGCTGTTTTAATTGGATGGACAACTGTGTGGATGTCAGGACATGGATCCCAAATGACAAAGGAGCTTAAAATTTTGGGGCATAATGTGCAAGTTGGCATTAAGCCGGTTTATATGTTAGCGGTTGTTATTGCTCTTTCGGTTTTTAGGGAAGGATCAGAAATTGTCATGTTTCTTTATAGCTCTTTTCTTACAGAAAAATCCACCATTTCTCTTATTGTTGGTTTTTGTATTGGCATTTTATCGAGCAGTTTTATAGGAGTCGTTCTTTATTTTGGAATTATTAGAATACCCATAGGCAAGGTTCTTAAGGTAACAAGCTGGATGTTGGTGTTCTTGGTTGCTGGTATGGTTATGCAAGCGGTAGGGTATCTTATTGCAGCTGGTTGCATTCCAGAAATCATTCCAGTTGTATGGGATTCATCTGCTTTTTTATCAAGCAGGACTTTTCTTGGAGAAATTTTACAGGTCTTAATTGGTTATACAGATAGGCCAGCTGGAAGCCAAGTCATTGCGTATTTAATAACAATTGGAGGTTTATTTATGGCATTAAATAATAATATGTCTCGTCAGACTAGGAAGGTTTTGGTGGTTTTAGTAATTTTTGTTTTTTCAATTTGTTTTACCCAGGAAGCCCATGCAACCAAAAAGGTGTATTCTCCTCTTGTTGAGCGTGGAGAACTCGAATTCGAAGCTCGGGGGAATTATGATACAGACGATCGCGCTGCTAAGGATAACGTGCAAAAGCATAAGTATGCGATTGGTTACGGATTAAATGACTACTGGTTTACTGAAATATATGGTGAATTTGAGCGAACGAAAAATGATGATGCTCAGGATAATGAATGGGGGATGACAGCTATATCCTGGGAAAATCGATTTCAATTGACGGAGCAGGGAAAATATTGGGTAGATTTTGGGTTATACATGGAATATGAACTATCTTTGGAGGACAAGCATGCCGACAAGGTGGAAACAAAAATTCTTTTAGAAAAGTCTTTAATCAATTTTACTCATACATTTAATATTAATTTTGAGCAAGAGGTAGGTAGGCATACGACTGCTGATTTGGAAGGGGGTTTGGCATGGAGTTCTAGATATAAGCTGTCTAAGGTTTTTGAACCAGGATTTGAATATCATGTGGATTTTGGTGAATTGAGCCAATTAAGAAGTTTTCATGAGCAAAAGCATCAGAGTGGCCCAGTGTTTTATGGAAAATTTGGTAAAGTGAAGTATGATGTTGGGTATCTATTTGGTTTATCTGATGCTTCACCGAAAGGTGAGGTTAAATGGATAGTTGAATATGAAATAAAGTTTTAGTTTCTAGTGAATTCTTATCCAATTGGTTTTATTATCCTTCCGCGCGTCTAATCAGACTTATTTCTTGACTAATTCGTTGATATTACTAAAATCTATCTATTAAAATTTTTCTATATTTATGAACATACCCCAAATACTCACTTCTCAAGCTCAAAAATATGCCTCCAAACCTGCCTTGGTATATAAGGAAGAGGTTATTTCCTTTATTCAATTAAAGGA
>CAZHGK010000077.1:0-1937 GCA_964532095.1 uncultured Planctomycetales bacterium
CTCAACAACAGGTTCCAGTAGTGCCAAAAATATCCAACCGATCATAGTTACCCATCGCAAAAAACCCATTGCCATTGCCAATAACGGGAATTTAACAAATACCGAAGAGCTTTATTCACGATTAGAAGAGGAAGGGTCCATTTTTCAAACATCCATGGACTCTGAAATCATCGTACATTTAATGGCGAAAGCGGCGAATGGCGATTTAAAAACATGGTTTGTCAATGTTTTAGACCAATTGGAAGGTTCTTTTTCCTTGATTTTTTTATGTGAGGATACATTGGTTGGTGCCCGTGATACGCATGGGTTTAGGCCGTTGTGTTTAGGAAAATTAGGGGATGGGTATATTTTAGCGTCGGAGAGCTGTGCATTTGATTTGATGAAGGCGGAATTTGTCCGGGAAATATTGCCAGGTGAAGTGGTGATGATCAAGGGCAATAAAATTGAAAGCGTATTTTTACCGAAAACAAAGGAAGCAGTTAAGGCCAAATGTATATTTGAGAACGTGTATTTTGCCCGTCCGGACAGTCATATTTTTGATGACAATGTGTACCAGGTGCGCAAGCGTTTAGGCGAGCAGTTAGCCAAGGAACATCCTGCCAAGGCAGATTTTGTCATGGGGATTCCAGATTCAGGCAATTATGCCGCACTAGGCTATGCCCAGCAATTAAACATCCCTTTTGAAATCGGAATGATCCGTAACCACTATATTGGACGCACATTTATCCAGCCGACACAATTTTTGCGGGAATTTCGCGTCCGGGTTAAGTTAAATCCTATCCGGGAAATGATTAAAGGTAAGAAGGTGATTGTCGTTGAGGATTCCATTGTGCGCGGGACAACCTCGCGCAACCGTATTGAAGAAATCCGCGAGGCAGGGGCTAAGGAAATTCACATGCGCATCTCTTGCCCACCGATTATTTCCCCATGCTTTTACGGCATTGATTTCCCGTCGACAAAAGAGTTGATCGCCCACAATAAGAAGGTAAAAGAAATTGCCGATTTTATTAAGGTCGATAGTTTAGGCTATTTAAGCCTCGAGGGGATGTTGGGGGTTATGAAAGACAAAGGGTATTGCACATCCTGTTTTACAGGCAAGTACCCGGTGCACATCCCAAAAAATTCGAACAAGTTATTACTGGAGTAGCGCGATGAGCAAGTTCATTTTTGTGACCGGTGGCGTTGTTTCGAGTTTAGGTAAAGGGATTGCGGCCGCATCGCTAGCCAAATTATTAGAAGCGCGCGGGCTTAAGACGGCGATTATTAAATGTGATCCCTATTTAAATGTGGACCCGGGCACCATGAACCCCTATCAGCACGGGGAAGTGTATGTTACCGACGATGGTGCGGAAACAGATCTGGATTTAGGGCACTACGAGCGATTTACTAACACCGTGCTTTCTAAAGACAGCAGCATCACGGCAGGCAAGGTGTACTTTACAGTCATCACGAAAGAACGTCGGGGAGATTATTTAGGCAAGACCATCCAGATCATCCCGCACATCACCGATGAGATTAAAGACCGTATTAAGAAAGTGGCCAAGGCCCAGGATGTAGACATCACCATTGTCGAAATTGGTGGTACCGTCGGGGATATTGAAAGCTTGCCATTTTTAGAAGCAATCCGCCAATTGCGTTGGGAATTGGGTGAAACATATGCCCTTAATATCCACGTAACACTTCTTCCGTATATTAAATCCGCAGGCGAGCAAAAAACCAAGCCGACCCAGCATTCCGTCGGAAAATTACGTGAGATCGGGATTATTCCTAATATTTTATTATGCCGTACGGAAAGGCCAATTTCCCAGGAACAGCGTGAAAAGATTGCCTTGTTTTGCAATGTTGACGTGGATGCGGTTATTGATGCCACGGATGTGAAGCATATTTATGAAGTGCCATTGGAATTAAAAAAGCAAAAGCTCGACGAGTTGGTGCTT
>CAZHGK010000077.1:1947-3199 GCA_964532095.1 uncultured Planctomycetales bacterium
ATCAAATTGCCGGATAAGGGCTTAAAGAATTGGGAAGAGGGTGTTTTAAAACGCCTGCGTTCACCGGCTAAGGAAGTTAAGATTGCGGTCGTCGGGAAATACATTGCCTTGCAAGATGCGTATAAATCGATTTATGAGGCCTTAGTCCATGGCGGCATTGCCAATAATGCCCGAGTCAATATCATCAAGATTGACTCTGAACAGATAGAAAAAAGTGGTCCTGGCAAGGTGCTTAAAGGGGTAGATGGGGTATTGATCCCAGGCGGTTTTGGATCACGGGGTATTGAAGGGAAAATCCGTACCGTTGAATATATCCGGGAAAATAAAATCCCATTTTTTGGGATTTGTTTAGGGATGCAGATCGCAACCATTGAATTTGCCCGTAATGTCGCTGGTTTTAAAGGGGCAAACTCGACGGAATTTGACAAAGATACCGCGTATCCGGTGATCAGTTTGCTCGAAGAGCAAAGGGTTGTGGAAAATCTTGGGGCGTCAATGCGGTTAGGGACCTATCCATGCACCTTGGAAAAAGGGACCAAGGCTTTTGAAGCGTATAAGTCCGCTAAGATTTCAGAACGCCACCGTCATCGCTATGAATTTAATAATGAATATCGCCAGCAATTGATAGAAAAAGGATTAACCATTGCCGGGGTTAATCCGGAACGGGATTTGGTGGAAATTGTTGAGCTTAAAGACCATCCTTGGTTTGTGGGATGCCAATTTCATCCGGAGTTTAAGTCCAAACCTGATAGTGCCCACCCCTTGTTTAGGGAATTCATCGCCGCTGCGCTTAAACATTAATTGATTGCAATTTTAGCGAGGTTGTCTAAAATAAGTTCCCTTTTAAGAATTTGTAGTAAAGACGCGTGGGTGGCGGAAACATTAAGAAGTGCGTATAGTTGGGGTGTTGTCGGATACAGCAGATATTGCGCGCGGGTGGCGGAACTGGTAGACGCGTACGTTTGAGGGGCGTATGCCGCAAGGCGTGAGGGTTCAAGTCCCTCCTCGCGCACCAATAATTCAAGTCCCTCCCCACGCATTAAAAAGAATTATGAAAAAACCTATCGAAATCAGTGCCAGCATCCTTTCTGCAGATTTTGCCCGTTTAGCTGATGATATCAAACGCGCGGAAGATGCCGGCGTTGACCGTTTCCTGTATCGAATAGTTCACACTGCTCTCGCTGCTGGGCGACCGTGTGCCGTCGTAGTCTACGCCAAGCCCGCCCCCGCAGTCTACAAAATCAACGTTATA
>CAZHGK010000077.1:3209-4732 GCA_964532095.1 uncultured Planctomycetales bacterium
GACCATTGGCCCAATCATCGTTGAGGCTGTCAGACGTCACACCAAAAAGATTATTGAAACCCACCTGATGATCGAGCACCCATGGAGCTATTTAGAATCCTATGCCAAGGCAGGTTCGGATATTATCCAAATCCAGGCAGAATGCTACGGGATGCGTGCAGGCCATTGCCAAGAGTGGAACAAATGGCCCAAAGAAATTGAAAGTGTCGACACCGTTTTATTGCGCCAGGATTTAATGCGCATTCGCTCTTATGGAAAGAAGGCGCATGTGGTATTTAATCCGTCAACAGACGTCATTGAACCTGTGTTGGATGCATGTGACGGGGTTTTGATCATGTCGGTCAACCCTGGTTTTGCCGGGCAAAAATTCATGCCTGTTGCCTTGCCTAAGATTGCGCGCTTAAAGGAAATATTCAAGGGCGATATTGAAGTTGATGGGGGTGTCAATGCCCAAACAGCTCCTGACTGTGTGAATGCCGGTGCTCACGTGCTCATCACTGCCAGCTATTTGTTCGGTGCTCCTGATATGCGTCAAGCCGTTAATACCTTAAAAGCCCTGTAGTATAAACCTCAAGACAGTGGCATAACCCTCCTCAAATATGGTATATTTGTAGTATCTATGTTTAGATTATTTAAATCTCCTCAGAAATCTGGCCAGACAGGTATGGAGTATTTGTTATTACTTGCCTTGGTTGTGGCTGTTGTTTTGGCTGGGTTTAAATTCTTGCTCCCCAATGTGAGGGATACATCGGAAGGATATTATAACGATGTGACCCGCATTGTTTTAGGGGATAAGCCTGTGCCTATTAACGGGGGATGGTGCCCTGTGTATTGCCCGATAGAAGGGTGCGGGACAATTTTAATGACCCGTTTGTGTGCCTGCCCAACACCTGCTTTTGGGGGGGCTGATTGTAAGAATGAAGTTGTTGGTGGAGTTTCCGTCGGGGCAGTTGTGACCTGCAAATTTGACAAGCCTTGCGATGAACGATGTGTCCCTGAAATTATGCGTGATTCCGCAGGCAATCCCATTTTAGACAGTAGCGGAAAACAGCAGGTGATTTGCCTAGCCCCAGAACCTAGTTGCTCAGATACAAGCCCGTCCGCAGGCCACGATACCTGCGGTAATTATTGCCAGAAACCGCCATTAACATGTAGCAGTACTTGTGCAGGAACTCCTCCTCCAGCTGGGGCTACCTTATGTAGTGATGCCCAAACCAATGTTCCCCAAGGCACGCCGTGGGCAGCAGTGAATCAATGCACAGGGGCTAAATGCGAATACACCTGTTTCGGTTTAGGTCAGGAAGCAGGAAGCAATGGAACGGGTTGCCAAAGCTACACCTGCAAGACAGATACAAACCAGGCCCAAACCTTACCTCCGATTGGAGAGCAGGGGAAGAATTGGGATTATTGTATCGAGGACGGGGATAAGCCAGATGCCTTTAATAGCTATTATCAGAAAGTTACCGACGGCTGTGATGGGGCAGATGCCTGCGCGTTTGTTTCATGCGGCACGGGGACACATA
>CAZHGK010000077.1:4742-8752 GCA_964532095.1 uncultured Planctomycetales bacterium
GATGACGGGCTAATCACCTGCGTTGCCAACTAACTTCGATTTATTCTTCCTTGCGTTGATTGCGGACAAAAATACTGTGGTTAAATGTTTTGGCGTACTTCTTAAGTTCTGCGCCAATTTCCCCGACTTGTGCCACGTGGGTAATTTTCACTGTATTATTACTGACAATTCCGATGGAAATAGAAACAAAGGGGGCTTGCACAGGATTACCCTGGCGGTCTGTCCCGAGGATGAATTTTGCCTGGCGGTCAGCCTCATTGTAAAAGGTAGGGGACAATCGGTCAAAATCAGTGATGATCTTACGGCTAACAGCATCAGCATGGACATCATCGCAAATAAAAACAAAATCATCCCCGCCAATGTGCCCGACGAAAGAATTGCTGCCACAAACCGTTTGGGTAGCCTCAATTAATATCCGTGCTGTGGTGCGGATAATCTCATCGCCTTTTTCAAAACCGTATTTATCATTGTAAATCTTAAATTTATCCAAATCAGCATACCCGACGGCAAAAGTTTTGCCGGAGTCTATATAGTTTTGCAGTTCATCCATGATGGATGTGTTGCCAGGCAGATGCGTTAAAGGATTGGCGTCCAGGGAACGCAAGGTACGTTTTAAGATCATGCGGATGCGGGCTAAAAGATTTTCCGGGTCAAAAGGTTTGATTAAATAATCGTCAGCGCCGGAATCAATGCCTTCCACCATGTCCTTGGTCTCTCCTTTACCGGTGAGCATGATCACAGGAAGGTGGCGCAACAGGACGTCTTTACGCAGCTCGCGCACAAACTGCGGGCCATTCATCACCGGCATATTGTAGTCGGTGATGACAATGTCTGGAGATTTGGTTTTAACCAATTCCAGCCCTTCTTTGCCGTTAGGCGCAGAAAATACGGTAAAATTTTCTGAAAGGGTCAGTTGTAAAACGTCCAGGATATCGGGGTCGTCGTCAATAATGACAATTTTGTCTTTACGCATAGCAAGGATTATATCAGTTCAATGAATTCTTTTTAATGCTTTCTTCAAAAGCTTGTTGGGTTGAAGGTAAGGTGAAGTAAAAGGTAGTGCCAACTCCCACACGGCTTTCAATCCAGATTTTGCCCCGATGGGCGTGCACAATATTTTTGGCCAAGACCAAACCTAATCCTGTCCCTTTGACATTTTGGTTGATTTCATTGTCGACGCGGTAAAATTCACTAAATAATTTATTGAGATCATTTTCCGGAATGCCGATCCCGGTGTCCTTGACAAAGAAGGTAATGTAGCCGCGTTCCATAACGGGAAGGGCAGCCAAGGTAATGGTCCCGCCCGACGGAGTAAATTTAACGGCATTGCTCATCAAGTTGATAAAAACACGGTCTGCGTGGGAAAGGTCGATGTACATATCTGTCGCATTAGCAGGAATGTCGACGACTAAATGGACATTTTTGTCTTTCATTTGGGGTGCTAAAAGATCAGCGATATTATCGACCACCTGCTTGACCTTGTAAGGAGCGAATTTCATTTCAATACGGCCAGATTCGATGCGGGCAATATCCAAAAGATTATTAATTAAACTTACTAAATTATCCGAGTGCAAATTGATTTTAGCCAAACGCTCTTTGACAGCGTCGGGCAGATCGCCGATTTTTCCGGCAATTAATATAGAAGCATACCCTTTAATGGAGGTTAACGGGGTGCGCAGTTCGTGGGATACGGCAGAAATGAATTCAGATTTCTTGCGGCTGATATCTTCGACTTGCTCAAGTGCGGAGGCTAATTGTTTGGTGCGTTCTTTGACTTTTAATTCCAAATCCTGGCTGGAGCGAAATACTTTTTCAAATAACTGGGCATTTTCCAATGCCTGGCCGATTTGACCGGCTAAGATGGTAACTAATTCCTCATCCCCCTGGGTGACAGGCTGGGCAGTATAACGGTTTCCCACAAAGACAAAGCCAATAGACCCGCTTTGGGTGACAATAGGGGCTAAAATAAAATGTTCGCTTTCAAAAACATGGATGATTTTTTCTTTATTCTTACGCGATGTATTAATGGAAGAAACAGTCTGGGTGTTTTTAAGTAAGGTTTTTAAGATTTCATCCTGATTGCTAGTAGCTAAGACTTGGCGGATTTTATCGTCGGGAAAACCAAAAGAGGTGCGCATGCGGCGCTCGCCTTTATCATCATTAATGGCAATCAAGACTTTGGAGAACCCTAAGTCTTCAAACAAGCCTGCCTGCAGTTTCTGGAAAATCTCAAGTTCGTTTAAGGCCTGGTTGATTTGGCGGGAGGTGCGCTGCAAGGCGTTTAAGCCGTTTAAACGTTTATCCAGTTCTTCCTGGGCACGGTTAAGTTCCAAATCTGTTTTGACGATGAGCTTGGCTTGTTCGTCGATATCGTTAAATGAACGCATCAATTTGTCGTGGGCAGATTGCAGTTGGCGCAGCAAATCATTTTTCCCAAGAAGCATGAAGGCGAGCGTCCCCGTCGATATGAGCAAGGTTCCGCAGAGTACTGTTAAAAGCGTGATGAGTGAGACGCTGTCCATGGTTTAGCCTGTTTTTAGGAAACAGCAAAAATCAAAATACTTTCATTGTGGACGAAGGTTTTTTTGACATTGTCCACTGAACTAAAAGGAGATATTTCCCCAAACGCGTAAAAGCCAATTAAGGGGGTGGTGTACCCTAAAACTTCTTTAATGGCTTCAATTTCCGTAAACGCGGCGCGTCCAAGGATTTTCTGACGGGCCGACGATTCAATGATAAAGATGAATTTAGCCTGGCGGCCACCCAAAGCATTTTTAACATCAGTGGCAGCCTCGATGGCAGATTGGCGCAGGGCATCTTTATTGGCGATCATTAAATGTATTTCTGACCCTAAAGGCACCTCTGACTGACATACGATACTACCATCTTGAAGGATGTCAACGGCATTTTTAAGAAGGTATTGGTGTGTTCCCTCGATATAAAGCCCCATTGGATATAACAGGGCAGGGGATTTTAAAATATTCTTGTTTTGGGGAACATTGGCCTTGCCCAAAAATTCAGTATACAGGTTAATAGCAGGTTGATCGTCGATGGTGCGCAGCACATACCCATCGGTTTGGGTGACGATACGGGGCTTGCCCAGGGGCTTAAATCCGTGGGAGGAGCCAATGGCTACTCCTGCAGAGTTGCCGATGAGCAAGCAAGTCGCACAACCTGTAAGATATTGATATTGATGCATCTGGGCTGTTTTCTTAAAACTCATATCGTCGCTGCTTATTGCCCCGAATAAGGGAAAACCGGCACCAACAACTTCCTGCAAACCTTTTAGGAAAAATGGATGTTGGGCAAAATGGTTATCGGTCAAAATAAAACCAGCCTGGCGGTGACCTTCGCCAAAATCCGTGACAGCCTGTTTGCCCAAATTAAAGCCCAATTGGCGGTAATCATCATTACTGTCCGCTTGGATGACGGATGAGCCAAACATTAGATCGCTTTTAGAAAGGGCTAAAAGGGCAATTCCTCGAGGACAAATTTGTTCTGGCAGAATAATGCCTGTGCACGAAGTGCCAACTAATCGTGCAGGTTTAAGCAGCGCATGAATGACAGGAATGATTTCTTTAGAGGCATAGCCAGGGGTGGTTAAAACAACAAGCAGGTCGCATTCTTCCAGGCCTAATTTATTTTTAACACTTAAACATGCTTGGTAAATGGCTTCTTGGGGGGTTGGGGCGTCGCTAAAGCCAATGGCAATGGAACTATGCATAAATTCTATTATCGATGGTGCAGGGAAGCTGTCAATGAATCTTCACGTTGAAATTTTTGACAAAAATCAGTGCGGGTGGTATAGTGGCCACCTTACGTAGAGCATAATCTTAAGGGGCCGTAGCTCAGTTTGGTAGAGCGCTTGCATGGCATGCAAGAGGTCAGGGGTTCGAACCTCCTCGGCTCCACTTAGAATAGATATTATTGCCAAGGTGGCGGAACTGGTATACGCGCTGGTCTCAAAAACCAGTAGCTTCACGGCTGTAAGGGTTCGATTCCCTTCCTCG
>CAZHGK010000078.1:0-8331 GCA_964532095.1 uncultured Planctomycetales bacterium
CCTCCAAGCCTTTAAGAAAGGGGTCTTTAATTACATCAAAGAAGCAGATGGTATGCCTCGCAAATACTTCTCCGGCGGTGTCACCGCCATGCTCACTTCAGCAGCTATGTCGACGATCACTGCGACACAAATCACCACTTCCCAAGCGAATAGTTTAATTCAAAGGCCATGGGTTAAGGTCACTGGCAATGCATCCCTGCTTAAGCCAGATAATACAACGTCAGCCAGTGCGGCGATGAATACCCCATTAACAGAAGGGGCAAGCCCAGAGCAAATTCGTAGACGTTTTAATGAATTAAGTAAGCTTCATGGTGGCAAAGCAGCCTGGCTTTCGATTCTTCAAGAATTAGGGCTTTCTAAGAAGTTAAATTTCCAAATACCGTCTTTTGTATTATTAGAAGAAGATTTATTGCGCGATATAAGTACACGTTATAAGCAGTTTGAGGATAGTTTTATCTATCGTGATCTCATAGGAGAAATTTATGGCAATTTATTACAAGAAAAGCGTTTTACATATCAAAAATATAATGGAGCTTTAGCAACTAGAGCTGTAGATATGATATTTTTTGAGTTTTATCAGAATTATGCACATGATGAACAAAAACTACGGGAACAGATTACGGATATTGTCCAAAGAGAATTAAAACCTTTGCTAAAATATGGATCACAACAAGAATGGATTGATTTTTTCTACGATCTTAGAAAATCTCCAGATATCCATCGTTATATTCAGAATGAAATTACCAAAGGTCCTTTCCCATCTGACTATTGCCATCGCGCTGCCTATCTTTCTTTTGAACAAGCCATCAAGAACCAATTGTTTTATAAAATTTTGCCAGAGGGTGTTCAAATACGGTGGAAAGAACAAACCAAGGGTTTAGGTGCAAATAGAATATGGCGTTCTTCAAGACAGGGAGAAGATTCTTTTGAAAAAAGTTGGGCTGGTTTTAATATGAGTCATCAAACAGATCCTTCACGTGAATTCGCTTCATTAAATTCAATTTTAAGAAAACCAGTAGATAGGATAACAGATAAAACATTGGGTGAACCCTATACTCCTTTTTTGCAGGATTATGTTTGGGCTGAAAAAGCAGGAATCGCCTTCTCCAATCTGGAAGGATATACCACCATTGAATCGGTGGTTGGTGAAGGGGGTATAGCTGTAGATGGCGGTGCTCAAAATGTCATCGTGGATTTGAATCGTGAGAACGGAACAATTGAAGCTATTTACCAAGGATACAATGAACATGAAGGTGAGAGAATGCGAATTAAATGGCAGGGGCTCACTATTGACAGGACAGGTATGTTAAATGAGCACAATGCTCATAAGTTTGTGAACAAACTATGGAAGGAAAAAACAGTAAATATTACTGCCGCGAATGGTGAGACGTATCGTTCTCCTCTTAATGAGAAAGAAATTGAAAGACTTAGAATCACCATACAGGGTATCGAGAAAGCGCTGGGTTTTCCTGTTGATGTTGAATTCGCATTCAAGGGGGATGATCTTTTTATAGTACAAGTAAGACCTATCACAGGAGATAATCAACACGTAAAACAAGCATTGCCGATATTTCGAGAAGAAGATATTTTAGCCAGAGTGCCTATTTCAATAGGGCGAACTGGACCGGAAGGTAAGGTTGGTCATATTGTGGGTCCAATCTCTCCTTACGCATTAAACCGGATACCAAAAGTATTTGGAGGAACTAAACGTATTATTTCGGACACAGATTCTTTCTTAAGGGATTATGGTTTAGATCCCCAAAATGTAATTATTGCAACAAATGGCGAACCTGTAATGCTTTATCATCATCCTTTTTTAATCAATTCTGACTATGCTTCACGCATATATCATCATGGAATATTGTTTCGTGAAAATGGAACAGTACTATTAGGGATGAGAAATCTTTTTGGTGATAGCAATTATTCAAAGATTAAGTGGAAAGAAATAAAGCGTTTGCAAAAGCCAGCTAATATTACTTACGAAGTACCAATAAATATTTCTGCAGAACCCGTGCGTATTTTCTCTAATGATTTTCGAGCGATTATTGTTAAAGCAGATGCAAAAGCTATTCAAGAAAATGAAGCTGGTCAAGCCAGTGCGGCGATGAATAGCCAGCTTTCTTTTGTCGATGAATCTACATTAGATGGCATTGCCAATTCGATGTTATTTCGATATGACAAAACAAGATATCGATGGTTGGTTAATGATTTGCCAGGAATCGTTAAGAAATATGCCAAACAATACCAACGAACTGAGAAAAAACAATTTATTCGAGTTGCTATTTTAGGGGTTGGGGCAGGACAGGAACCAATCTCCATTGCAATCCTTTTTGAAAGAAAAATTAAAGAAGTTTTGCAAGGGTTAGGTCTTCCCCAGGATGCCGTCCAACTTAAGATTGATGTGATCAGTTACCCTGACAGTGTGTATCAAAGAGTGCGTTTGAATAAGATTTATTATTCACCCGAAACATTACAGGATCATATTAAGAAAAAGAATATGACAACGGCAGAAAGAGATAAATATTTTACTAAGAATGCCAATGGTCCGGGTTTTTTACGTTCAAAATATGCAAGTGGATTAATACGGTTTTATTCTATGGATCTTCATGAGCCTGGACAATACCAGCGGTACCCCCATCAGGCAGATGTTCTCTTGGCGCACAGTGTTTTGCTTTATTTAAATGTTCGTAAAGACGTCCCCCGATATCGTCGAGAAACCCCAAAGGTATTTGATAACAAGAACCGAAAATTAGCACCTTTCTTGGATTCCATAATAAAACCTGGTGGAATTTTTTCTTTGCGTTCAATTTATTCTATTGAAGGAGCACTGTTGGATTCGTTCAATGAAACGTTTAGGGATTCTGGTCGGTATATCAATAAGAAAGAGAATTCATATTTTATAAAGAAAGTTAAGCAAATCAAATTGGAAACAGGGAGTAACTCCCAGAAAGCCAGCGCCGCGATGAATGCTCATCAGGGTGCACACTTCACATTTAAAGTTCCAAAGATAAAAACACAGCTGATAAAATTAGGGAATATTAATTTAAGAGGCTTAATTACCGAATGGCTACTATCGCGCCAGAAATTATTGGATGGGCAACATATTTATTATCATCGGCTTGTTTCCATAGATATTGATGAAACAATTGAGATTCCCAGAATGGTTTACTCAAGTGATAGATTAGATTCTAATGGTGAGGAAAGATGGAAGAACGGATTCTTTTATATTCTTGATGAATTATTCTCGAATGCTGTTCATGGAAGAGCTCGTGTTGTAGACGAGCAAAGTCACTCAGATTATGAACTTGGCATTGTTAATCACATTCGTTTTTCAGCGCATCAAGAAAATGGGGCTGTAATATTTGAAGTTTCTGATAATGGTCGAGGAATGGATCAAGCAATTATTGATGCAATGAAAGAGGGGGTTTTTCTTACTACCAAGAATTTAAAGCACGCATTATTAGCTTCTCAAAGATTAGATAAGCCAGAAAAATTAACTTCAGGTTGGGGAGAAGGTTTACAGGATTCAATTGCTAGATCTTTGCAATTCAATGCTGGTTTCGACATCTACACTCGACGCGCGGAAGATTTTGGTAAAGAATTAAGTGGTACCACAATCCGTTTAGAGTTTAATCCAAAAGCCAGTGCGGCGATGATGTCATGGTATCTTCCACATATTAAAAAGAAATTAGCTGAGCTTCCTTCCACCGAAGTAGGGGGCTTAATTCGACAGTCATGGGAATTGGCATTAAGTGATAAAGATAATATTGTTGCATTTGTTGTTTCAAGATTGCTGGACAAAGGGGTTTCAATTGCAACATCACAGAGATTAATAGATGCATTAATTGGGCTGGGAATAGATGTAAATAACCCGTGGGCGGCAGTTACAGAGATTCGAAATTTAATTGAGCTAAGCTCATCATCGACGATTATGGGTGAAGATTTGTCCAGATTTAAAGAAGATATTTTTAATGATTCATTGTTCAGGAATTTTGAGATTAAAGATACACACAATCTTTCGACAGTGCACGCAAGTTCTAAAGACTCCCTTGAACAGTTAAGAACAAAATATTATCAATTTTTAGAGAATCAGAAGAACTTTATTTTCTCGAGGGATGATTTTCGTGTCATAGCTGCAAAGTCAAGTACAGCAGCAAATGAATTCATGAAAGAGCTTTTAAATATATTATTGCAGCGGATTTTTGTTGAATTACAGATCCCGCTAGATTCTGAGTATTTTTTATATTTTCGTGAGTTTAAGACTTTCGCAAGTGACGCAGACCTTTATTATGTAGGTCCCAAAGCGGAAGAAGTCAATACCAAGCTGGTGCAGTTGCTAAATTTATTAGGCATTATCATGGATATGAGTACATTTTATGATATTGAAAATAGAATTCGACATGGTGATGTTGATATGGATGTTTATGGTTTCTTTTTTAAGGGTGGAGTTTTAGAGCATCCTGAAGGAAGGTTTGATAGTTTTTATAAGGAACGGATACAAGGTGCTAAGTTTAATCGCATGGCTCTGTGGGATCAGATGCATCCGTATGTGCGTAGGCAATTGGCTATATGGAACGGACACATGGCCCCTTCAATAAAAGGTGATTCTGAAAGAATGGATTTTAAAAAATTACATTATAGAACTGTATTGGTTCTTTTGTTTGGATTGGCTTCCAAGTTTGATGTAAATGGTTATGAAATTGAAGGTGATTTTATGCGTAATTTGGGAAAACATTTGACCCCAGATGAGATTAAAGTGTTAGAAGATGTCCTGGCATTCTCGAATCAATCAAGGAATATTTATCAACTGTTCAGTGAGATAAGATGGCGCGCTAAAATGCGTTCGGCTGATATTTCTTTTGTTCAGCAAACGATGTCCCATCAAGGTATAAACGATCACGATATTTTTATGAAAGAATTAGGCGGGAAACTTGAAGCCATCAGGGAGAAATATTTCGGGGCACCAGTAGAGAATAAAATAATTGTACCGCGCATGAATAATGATGCGTTGCAACAAGCAAGACAAAAACGGGATTTATTGTATAGAAATATTATTACCAGAAATGTCGGAAAAGATTTTGTATTTACTACCGGTGCGCAACCAGCTAGTGAAGCGATGAATGTAAGACAAATTAAAATTGATCCAGGAATATTCCAGGCTGGAGATGCCACAAAATTACCTTGGGTAAAGATTGCTGAACAAGTCTTGAGTCAGAGTTCTGAATTACATGATTTGATCCAAGAAGAAAGAAAGCGTCTGAGTCATGTTCAGAAAAGATCTAGTATCCATATTGAAATCGATGATAAACCTGCCATGAGCATAACATTTAATCGAGCAGTTCAGGATTGGTTAAATCATCGGACATACGTCTTTGTCAATCAACCATATGATTCCATGCCTGATGATTTTTCTTTTGAAGAATTCTTAAGATTGCCGTTGAAAGAAGTGACGGGTGATCAAGAGCAGATGACGACGATGCAGCGGGTATTAGAAGGCATAGGGTTAGACACGTCTCATCCATTGCCTTTGGAACGTTTCTTGAATATTTATTATGATAAAACTGAATTTAAAGTTCACATTAATCCTTTTCAACCGAAAACGTTCAATATTACGCTTAAATATTATGAAAATCGTCAATTTAAGAAAGTAACTATATTTGAGCCTGAGGTAAGCGTAGGAAATCATGAAAACCTTAGGCGATTGTGCAGTGTAGATTTCCATCCAACAGAAGACATAGCGCCATCTAAAGAGGACGTAGAAGTATTATCATTCAAAGGAGTTCCAGGGTTGATTGTGTCTCCTTCTGGTAAGGGGAAGCTTTGGTATGTTAAGCATCCCGATGAAATATGGATGTGGAAAAATAGCCCGACTTGGAAGAATTCTGATGTGCATGATCTTTTAGAAGGTATTTTGAAAGAGGTTGTTATTTCTATTCCGTTGGAATTAGATTTTGCAATGAATACGATCAGTATAAATCCCGATCAAGTCATAATATTTAAACCATTAGAAAAGGGTTTGAAAGCTATTAAAGCCTTTGATCAAGAACGTCACAGATTTGAAAACACTATTTTAAAAGAATTTGCCCTTCGATGGAAACAGTCGGAGCACACTCAAACAGTTTTTGACGACATTAAAGAAGACACCTTGATGTCAGCAGCTCGTGCGTTAGCCACACATGGTGCGATTCCCCATGATGAGGTAAACGCACACATAGAAAATGAATTCGAAGAGCTCAGGGAAATATTGAGCTTTTATTTGTATGGGAAGGATATTCCAGAAGCACAATTAGCTAAACAGATGGACGCTGACCGTGACAAGATCAATGATTTGATTCCGGGGCTTTATGGTATTTTTGATTACATCTTTGAACAAATGCAGAAATATAATTGGCAGATGATGTTTGAAGATTTGATTAAAGAATTTCCAGAAGCGTATCTGACGACAGTTCCGAAAAATATCCTATCTAATGTCCTTTCACGTGCATTGCGTGCGGTCCAACAGCATGCCCGGTTTATTGAGATTACAGGTATTGATTCTAATATCGCTAAGGTAACCGTGGCCCAAAGCAAAGAAATTATTGCAAGAATATCTAAGGACATCATTAAGCAAAGAATTCGCCCAGGTTGGGGGGCATGGGCCATGGTTGATGAATATCATCGTTTATTCCCCAATCAAATTATTAGTTATGAGTTTAATCCGCTATCAGCTTCTCTTTCGGAATTGCAGCCAGGGGATGTTTTTATGGATGAAAAGGATGTCATTATTTGGAATGCAGATTCTATTTTATCCAGGAATCAATGGGAGACAGATGCGCATATTTTTCAGCTTAGGGACCGAAGCCGGATTGTTATCTGCATGGACCCGCAAATTATATTATTGAATGGGAAAGAGCATCGTTTATCAGAAATAAAGCTTGCAGAGGATAAATTAGGGGATCTTGTTACTTCAATTGAATACAATCATTTTAGGGTTTTTGAACAATTAAGGGCTATGTTTAGATCGTCGCTTAAATCCTATCATTTTTCTTCTGAGGTGCAAGGAAGCTTGGTGTATGCCGGTATTTTAGAAGAGGATACAGATAAGCCCAAATTAACCCAGCTGGCACAAGATATATTTCAATCCATGCCTCCTGATTGGGAACCATCGGATGATCGATTTGAGCTCCGTGACAATGGTTTGCCTTCCACCTATGGTGTTGGACAGTTTGAGAAGGATGAAACTGTTATGCAAAGGAATGATTTAAGAAAAGCCGAGGATATGGGGATCTTTTTATCAAATGCCTATAAGGAGCTTCTTGTTTCCGATGAGCCTATTTCTGACGGTATTTTTCAAGAAATGCAGGAATTATTTTCAATTAAACGTAATAACTATAAGTTTATTCCCCGTATTAATGAAGAACCGAGAGGGTTTTATGTGATTGATCAAAGCACGAAATACCCTAAAGCCATGCATTCTGTCAAGATTTCCAAAAATCTTAAATTTGCATTTATTGTTGATGCGGCGATGAATTCCGACAGGATACAATATAATGAAAGTAATTTTCTACCGAGCTGGATTCGCAGAGAACTTCCAGAATACATCGATCAGTTAGCGGGTTTGCATCGAGAATTTGTATCAGCAGTTATGAATAAGGATTATAAATCGATTCTCCAATGGCAAGAAAACATGATTAAGGCTATGCGACGCCTATTTCAGGAGAAGCATATTATTATTTCTTTTGATGTATATGGAGTAGGGTTTAGTCATTTTCGAATTGCTACATCCCAATTATTAAGCAAGTTGGATCGTAAAGCTCAGCTGGAAGTTGGAACATTGGCTCTTGATACTGTAATCAATAGTTTTGCGACTGCGGTTGAAGATAGATTCCACCGCTCCGAACACCACATAATCGCAGCAAATCAATCAGCCAATTGTACAAAAGTTGAGGCTTTGGTCAAAGAACCAGTTGGATTCTCCTTTGATGTAGGGTTTTATTTGCTTTCTTCCCCACTAAAGTGGGGAGAGTTTGGTGAATATGATCCAGCCAGTGCGGCGATGAGTGCTGCTCTAAAAATAGCGACAGGCACTACGTCTACAATGAAGGCATATCAAGACAAGTACTTTGAACAGGTGTATGAATTTCTTAAAAAATTAGGAGTTAAGAAAGGTGATCGGATTGTTAGTGTCGGTACAGGGTACGATTGGCTGGTTGGTTTAGCTGCTGCCAAATTAGGAGCTCATTATATTGGATATGATTTACATAAAGGATATGAAGAGCCTATTAACCAAAGATTTAAAAGTGATTTAATAGGAATGGAAGGTAGTGCAGAGCACAGAACGGGGCAGTTTTC
>CAZHGK010000078.1:8341-8579 GCA_964532095.1 uncultured Planctomycetales bacterium
AAGAGAATTATCAAGATGTAGTTTTAATGTTAAAGGGGGTTTTATCAGATCCTTCTCCTGAATCTGACGGCGTTGAAGTATTAAAGGAGGCATTTAGGGTTTTAAAGCCTAACGGCAAGATTGTAGTAGGAACAATTGGAAGATTAACAGCATCAAATCATTCGAGCGTTATTTCTGAGCCTAAAAAGTTAAATGAAACAATTGCAGCTGCCATCTCTGTCCGATCCCAATGGCATGG
>CAZHGK010000079.1:0-8552 GCA_964532095.1 uncultured Planctomycetales bacterium
GATGCCACCGGTTCGAACCCGGTCCGCTGCTCCAGATTTAGTAATGTAGCAAAGCTGACGGAGGAACGATGAAAATTACCGACTTTTTGTGTAAGGGCGCTGTCACGAGTGATTTAAAAGCTGCAACAAAATCCGAAGTTATCCAAGAAATGGTCGCCTCGCTTATCGATGCTGGGGCTATCGACAAGAAAAATAAAAATAAAATTATTGATATCCTCATCGCTCGCGAATCTTTAGGTTCCACAGCTATCGGGCAGGGGATTGCGATTCCTCACGGTAAATCAGAGTCTGTCGATAAATTAGTCGCGACTTTAGCTGTGAGTAAAAAAGGCGTTAACTTCGATTCTTTAGATGGAGAGCCCGCCTTTATTTTCTTTCTTTTAATTGCTCCTGCTGATTCTGCTGGCCCACATTTAAAAGCGTTGGCCCGCGTATCACGATTATTAAAAGATAAATTTTTCCGCGATAGTCTCAAGAATACCAAGAGTCCTAAAGATATCATTGAATTGATATCCCAAGAAGATTCTCGAATTGGTTAAGTAGCACCCCACTCGCCATGTCCAATACATTCTTTAAGTGGTTTTATCCTGGCATGCAAGTCAAGCGCTGGGTGTTGGCTGTTCTTTTCGGCGTCAGTGTCGTCGGGATCGGTTCGATGTTTATTTTATCGGATTATCCTTTTGTGCGAGGCTTTTGCTCGGTCATTAGTTTGTGCGGGGTGATTTTCATTGTTGTAGGCCTGGGCAACGTGATCGTGTCCTTGCTGACTTTGTTTTTACCAGAACGTGAACGCGATATTGTTAATATTCTTTACCAGCGCCGATACCTTGAACGTGGCCCAAAGGTTGTTACTATCGGCGGGGGCCATGGCTTATCGCATTTATTGTTGGGGCTTAAAGAATATACAGCTAATTTAACGGCCATTGTAACAGTTGCCGATAGTGGTGGTTCATCAGGCCGTTTGCGTGAAGAGTTTAATATTGTTGCTCCCGGTGATATCCGCAATTGTTTGGTCGCGTTAGCTGATACGCCAGCCTTGATGGGGGAATTGTTCCAATACCGTTTTGAAGAAGGTAGCGGGTTAAAAGGTCATAATTTTGGTAATTTATTTTTGACGGCCATGGTGCAGTTGACCAAGGGGGATTTTCAAAAAGCAGTTGAGGAAAGTAGTAAGGTTTTAGCTATTCGCGGTAAGGTTATTCCGTCGACAGTGACCAATGTTCATTTGGTGGCTGAATACGTGGATGGCACGCGCACAGAAGGTGAAGCAAGAATTCCTCGGTCGGACATAGCCATTAAGCGTCTGATGTTGACGCCGCAAGATGCCAAACCGACACAGGAAGCATTAACAGCGATTGAACAGGCAGATATTATTGTTTTGGGGCCCGGCAGTTTGTATACCAGTGTCATTCCTAATTTAATCATTCCCGGAATGTCCCAAGCGATCGCAAATTCTTCTGCTTATAAAATCTATGTGTGCAATGTGATGACGCAAAAAGGGGAAACGCAAGATTTCTCCGCCAGCGATCATGTGCGGGTATTAATTGACCATTCCTTGTCAGGTGTGGTCAATGCCTGTTTAATTAATAGTGCTCCAACGCCAGAAAATGCCTTGGAACGGTACCGTCGAGAAACATCGTACCCTGTTGCATGTGATGCTGAAAAGATCAAGGCGATGGGCTATCGGGTGGTTGCTACTGATTTGTTAAGTGTGAACGATTTCGTCCGCCATGATTCCAAGAAATTGACACAGGCATTAATTGAATTGATCGAGTCTCAAAGGGTGATTAAAAGATAATATGAAAATAGAAAAGGCGTTGATCGTCGCTAATAAAAAAGGTTTGCATGCGCGTCCCGCAGCCATGTTTGTTCAATTGGCTGCCCAGTATGATTCTTCGGTCACTGTAAGCAAAGGTGGCGAACAGGTTAACGGAAAATCCATTATGGGTTTATTAATGTTGGGCGCTGAGCATCAATGCACATTAAAGCTGGTGATTGACGGATCTGATGCGGATAAAGCCATGGCTGCGTTTGAAGATTTTTTGAGTAAACAAGAGGAAGAGTTAAGGTCATGAGTGAATTTGTGTTAAAAGGTATTCCTGCAGCTCCTGGTATTGCGTATGGTTCTGCCTTTATCCTTGATAAACAAGAATTTATTGTTTCAGAGAGGTCCATATCCCCGCATGAAGTCAATTCTGAAATTGCCCGTTTTGATGAAGCTTTGCAATTAGCTCGTCGGGAAATACTGGAATTAAAAGAGAAAATAACCTTAGATGTGGGTGCTTCTCAAGCGAAGATTTTTGATGCTCACTTAATGGTTCTAGATGACCCTATGCTTATCAGCGATGTTCATCGTGGGATCCGGGATAATAAGTTCGGGGCAGAGCATATGTTTTCTAAGGTTATTAAAAAGCATTCCCAGGCCTTTGCTAAAATTCAAGACGAGTATTTGCGTGAACGTGCCAGCGATATCAATGATATTGCCAAAAGAGTATTGAAGCATTTGATGGATGAAGATAAGTTGCATGATTTAGAAAATTTGCAAACGGATTTGATCATTGCCGCCCATGACCTGTCCCCATCGGATGCGGTGAGTATGTACAATAAGAAGATTATTGCCTTTGCTACAGATATCGGAGGGCGCACCTCGCACACAGCCATTATTGCCAAATCGTTAGGTGTTCCAGCCGTTGTTGGTCTTAAAGATGCTACGCTGCGTATTACCAACGGTGATTTTTTAATTGTCGACGGTCAAAAGGGCTTAGTTATTATCAATCCTACAGCATCGACCCGCGAACTTTACGCGAAAGAACAAAATAAGATCACGGCAACGCTAGAAAAACTAGACGATTTAAAAACCTTACCAGCAGAAACTTTAGACGGGAAAAGAATCAGTTTGATGGCCAATTTGGAATTAGCTTCTGAAATTCCCATGGTGCTTAAATATGGGGCCCAAGGCATTGGCTTATATCGTACAGAATTTTTGTTCATGAACCGTTTGGATTTGCCAAGCGAGGAAGAACAATTTCAGGCCTATAAAAAAGTTGCTGAAGCAGTTAAGCCTTATCCAGTAACGATCCGTACCCTGGATTTGGGTGGGGATAAATTTATTTCCGCCGTGCAAATCCCTAAAGACATGGCGCCATTTTTAGGGTGTCGTGCAATTCGCTTTTGTTTGCAGCGCCCGGATATTTTTAAAACTCAATTACGGGCGATTTTGCGTGCCTCTGCTTTTGGTGTTGTGCAGATGATGTATCCGATGATTTCCGGGGCAGGGGAATTGCGGCAAGCTAATGGTATTTTAGAAGAAGTCAAACGAGCATTGCGTACAGAGCAGATCAAATTTGATCATGATATGAAGGTTGGGGTGATGATTGAGGTTCCAGCTGCTGTGATGACTGCGGATATTTTGGCAAAAGAAACAAACTTTTTTAGTATTGGAACAAACGATTTAATCCAGTACACATTGGCTGTTGACCGTGTGAATGAAAAGGTTGCTGATTTATATGAGCCAGCGCATCCTGCAGTCTTACGCATGATCCAGCGCACCATTGATGCTGCCCATAATGAAGATATTCATGTGGGTTTGTGTGGAGAAATGGCTTCAGATCCGTCGTTAGCGTTTTTATTGGTCGGTATGGGTATTGACCAAATGAGTATGTCTGCGTCAAGCTTGTTAAACGTGAAGAAAATGATCCGCAGTATCAGGATGTCTGATGCGGCGCGGGTGACCCAGGAAGCCATGCAATTACCGACGGCACAAGAAGTTGAAGAGTTTGTTGCTTCACAAATAAGCAAATTATTTCCTGGGGAATATAGATAGACCTCTCGCTGTTAGCTCGAGGTTAATTTCGTCCTGCTTCTAGGCAGGACTCATTAAGGAGCGCCATGAACGTTCTGATACTTGCTGCAGGTTATGGAACCCGTCTCGCTGCGGTCGCCAAAGATACGCCGAAACCTTTGTTGGAAGTTAATGGACGTCCATTAATTGACCATATCTTAAAGACTGTTAAGGGGATTTCCGGTTTAAATGAAGTGGTCGTTATCACTAATAATAAATTTTATAATAATTTTATTATCTGGTCGAAGACACATGTCGATTGTAAAATCCGCGTGGTAAATGATGGAACCAATACGCCTGAAGAGCGCTTAGGCTCGGTGGGTGACATGAGCTTTGCCTTTAAGAAAGAAACCAAGCCTACGGATTGGTTGGTCGTCGGTGGAGATAATCTGTTTGATCAAAGTTTGGATGAATTTATGAAATTTGCTCGCACAAAATCTCCAGCGGTCAGTATTGGTTTGTATGATATTAAGAAAGTTGAAGAGGCGACCAAGTTTGGGGTCAGTGCCTTGGGGGCTAATAATAAGGTGGTTTCTTTCCAGGAAAAACCAGCAAAACCGGCATCGAGTCTAATCACCATGTGCGTGTATTATTTTCCGTCACAAACATTGCCACAGATGGATGTGTACCGGGCGCAATCCACAGGTAAGGGGATGGATGCAGCTGGAAGTTATATCCAGTGGTTGGTTGAAACTAATGATGTTTATGGTTTTCAATTTGCTGGAAGGTGGTATGATATCGGGAGTATTGAATCCCTAAAAGAAGCGCAGGAGCATTTTAAATAAAAAAAGATAATTAATAATAAAGATCCCTCGTAACCTCGGGATCAATTCGTCCCGTCGTAGACGGGTCTCATTGAAAGGCGGTTAATAGTGAAAGGACGTTATTTATTTACTTCCGAATCAGTTGGAAATGGACATCCGGATAAGGTTTGCGATCAAATCTCGGATGCGATTTTGGATGCTGTTTTAAAAGATGATCCTAAAGGTCGTGTTGCTTGCGAAACATTTTGTTCCATGGGACAAGTTATCGTTGGTGGAGAAATCACAACGACAACATACGTGGATGTTCATAAAGTTGTTCGTCAGGTTTTAGCCGAAATTGGTTATAACCACCAAAAATATGGTTTTGACGGAACAACCTGTTCTATTTTAAACGCCATTAATAAACAATCTCCTGATATTTCTCAAGGTGTTGATGCCGGCGGTGCAGGAGATCAGGGGATTATGTTTGGTTATGCCTGCGATGAAACTAAAGAGTTAATGCCTTTAGCATTGACATTGTCTCACCATTTAGTTCAACGTGTGGAAGAAATTCGTAAGAAGAAATTAGGTATTGGTAAGTATTTAGGGCCTGATTGCAAATCGCAAGTCACCATTGAATATGATGGCGATACACCATTACGTATCGATGCGGTTGTTTTAGCCTGCCAACACACCGAAGATATTTTGGATAAGACTGGCAAGCGCATCACTGAAAGCTCCAAAAAACAAATGATCAAAGAAATTGCCATGCCCATTGTTGGAAAATTAATCGATAAGAATACCAAATTCTATGTCAATGAAACCGGGAAATTCGTCGTCGGTGGTCCTCAATCCGATACCGGTGTGACAGGACGTAAAATCATCGTTGATACCTACGGTGGTGTTGTTCCTCACGGTGGTGGTGCATTTTCTGGTAAAGATCCCACGAAGGTTGACCGTTCTGCTGCTTATATGGCTCGCTATATCTGTAAAAACATTGTGGCTGCTGGTTTAGCCAAGAAATGTTTGATGCAGTTGGGTTATGCCATTGGTTTCCCACAACCAGTGTCGATCATGATCGATACCTATGGTACGGGAAAAATTTCTGAACAAAAATTAGTAGAATTGGTCCGCAAGAATTTTGATTTATCTCCAAAGGGGATTATCAGCACATTAGACTTGCGTCGTCCAATCTATCAAAAAACAGCTTCCTATGGTCACTTTGGCCGTACAGGATTTCCTTGGGAAAAGACTGACAAGGTTGAAGCTTTAAAAAAGGGTGCTAAATAAATGACAACTGCAACGTTAAAGGCTCCGAGAAAAGTTATGGCTAAACAAACTACAAAAGCTCTTTTTTCCGACTACAAGGTTAAAGATATTTCTTTAGCCGAATGGGGTCGCAAAGAAATCACGATCGCCGAGACTGAAATGCCAGGATTAGTGTCCTTGCGTAAGGAATTTGGCAGCAAGCAACCTCTTAAAGGTGCTCGCATCGCTGGTTGTATCCATATGACCATAGAAACCGCGGTTTTAATTGAGACTCTAACTGCGTTAGGTGCCGAAGTCCGCTGGTCATCTTGTAATATTTTTTCCACCCAAGACCATGCTGCTGCGGCGATTGCAGCTGCAGGTATTCCCGTCTTTGCTTGGAAGGGTGAAAGCTTACAAGAATATGATTGGTGTGTTGAGCAAACATTAGAATGGCCAGATGGCAAGGGCCCTAATATGATTCTAGATGATGGTGGGGATTTAACTATCATGGTGCATGATAAATACAGCAAATTCCTAAAGAACATCAAAGGGATTTCAGAAGAAACCACCACAGGTGTTCACCGTCTGTATGAAATGATGAAGAAGGGAACCTTAAAACTTCCTGCCATCAACGTCAACGATTCTGTCACCAAATCTAAATTCGATAATTTGTATGGTTGCCGCGAATCCTTAGTCGACGGTATTAAACGTGCCACCGATCGAATGATCGCTGGTAAGGTTTGCGTCATCGCAGGTTACGGTGATGTCGGTAAAGGTTCTGTGCAGTCTTTTAAGGGTTTGGGTGGTCGTATTATCGTCACAGAAATTGATCCGATCTGTGCTTTGCAAGCGGCCATGGAAGGGTATGAAGTTATGCCCATGGACGATGCAGCAAAGATTGGTGATATTTTTGTTACAGCCACTGGGTGCGTGGATGTTATTACAGGCAAACATTTGGATGCGATGAAAAGCGGGGCGATTGTTTGTAACATCGGGCACTTTGATTCTGAAATCAATATTGCCTATTTAAACAACCGTCGTGACATTAAGAAAATTGAAATCAAGCCACAAGTGCATCAATATGTTTATCCTAATGGTAAGAAGCTCATTGTTTTAGCAGAAGGCCGTTTGGTCAACCTGGGTTGTGCAACGGGACATCCTTCTTTTGTTATGAGCAATTCTTTTACCAATCAAGTTTTAGCTCAAATGGAATTGTGGCAAAACGGCAGTAAGTATGAAAATAAGGTTTATACCTTGCCTAAGCATTTAGATGAGCAGGTGGCCCGCTTGCATTTGGGTAAGGTTGGTGCTCGTTTAGAAAAATTGACGACAGTCCAAGCTAAATATTTGGGTGTCAAGGTCGAAGGGCCATTTAAAGCTGATCATTACCGCTATTAAATTTCGGAGTATGTATGACAAGGCTTTGGGCAATCCTGGGGTTGTTTCTTGTTTTCAATGGCATCGCACTAGCAGATGAATTTAAGCCAAGCTCACGGATTGCCCATGTCACAATTTTCTCTGGACCTGCACGTGTTACCCGCCAAGCGCAATTAGATTTACCTATCGGTAATCATACGATTATTTTTGATCATATTGTTTCACAAATTGATGAAAACATCACAACAAGAAGGATAATGCCATGACTAAGCCATTGAAGAAGATCGGGGTTTTAACGTCGGGAGGGGATGGTCCAGGGATGAATGCAGCAATCCGTGCGGTGACGCGTTATGCGTTACACTATAATATTGAAGTCGCAGGGATCATGCGTGGTTACCAGGGGCTTATGGAAGAAGATATCGTGCCTTTAAACCATCGCTCGGTTTCTAATGTAATTAATAAGGGCGGGACGATTCTTAAGACGGCTCGTTCTAAAGAATTCTCGACGGATGAAGGAAAAGCAAAAGCTGCTGAAGTGTTGCGGAAGTTTGCCATTGATGGGTTGATTGTTATTGGTGGGGATGGTTCTTATCGGGGAGCATCACGTCTTTACGAAAATTTTGGCATCCCAACCATAGGCTTGCCTGGCACTATTGATAATGATTTAAACGGGACAGACCAAACCATTGGTTGTTCAACAGCTATTAATACAGCCTTGGAATCTATTGATAAAATCCGTGACACTGCCCAAAGTATGGAACGGATATTTGTCGTCGAGGTTATGGGAAATAAAAGTGGTTATATTGCCATGGAAGTGGCATTAGCAGCTGGAGCTGAAGATGTGATTATTCCTGAGCGCAATTTTGATTATGAAGCCATGCATCAAGAAATCTTGCAAGGAAACAAGCGCGGAAAAATTAGCTGGATTCTGATTGTTGCGGAAGGTGCGGCTATGGCACCCGTTGTTGCCGAACATATTACCCGCTCGACGGGCTTGGAAAGTCGCTTTGTTGTGTTAGGGCATGTGCAACGGGGCGGAACGCCAAGCGGCCAGGACAGAATATTGTCTACCCGTTTAGGGGCAGCTGCAGTACAATTGTTATTAGACGGGGTGTACGGTAAGGCTGTGGGTGTATTGGAAGATGAAATTAATGTGATCGATTTAAAAGATGCAACCCGCCGTGTTCATACCGACATGGATGAGCGGTATAAATTACTTAAGATCCTCACTTAATACGGTCATTTCAAATGTTCCCTATTCTTTTTAAAATTGGCCCACTCACTCTTTACAGTTACGGGTTGATGTTGGCCATTGCAGTTTTTCTCTGTGCATTTTTATT
>CAZHGK010000080.1:0-8292 GCA_964532095.1 uncultured Planctomycetales bacterium
GGGGGCGTTTGCTTTGCAAGCGTGCTTCTTCCACATCCGTTTCAATAAAATCGACAATCCCTTTAACCAGGGCGTGGGCCAGGCGCTTGCCTACAGGGTCCCGACGCCACGTTAAATCTTCTTCAATTTTCTTGCCTTCTTTTTTATACGATTCAGCAAACGTGACGAGGCGTTCAGTAGCATCTGGACGGCGATTAAGAATGACGTCTTCCACGCGTTCTAATAAATCTTTAGGGATTTCATCATAAACGGCAATCATCCCGGCATTTACGATGCCCATATCCATGCCTGCTTTAATGGCGTGGTATAAGAATACCGAATGCATGGCTTCACGGATGGGGTCGTTGCCACGAAAAGAGAAGGAGACGTTTGAAACTCCGCCGCTAATTAAAACATGAGGGCAGGTTTTTTTAATTTGGCGGGTGGCTTCAAAGAAATCCACCGCATAATTATTATGTTCTTCAATGCCTGTTGCAATAGCAAAGATATTAGGGTCAAAGATAATATCTTCCGGCGGGAAATGGACTTGTTCGGTTAATATTTTATACGCCCGCTGGCAGATGGCAATACGGCGCTCGACGCTATCCGCTTGGCCCTTTTCATCAAAGGCCATGACAACGGCAGCAGCACCATATCGTTTAACTAATTTTGCTTGGGCAATAAAGGAGGCTTCGCCTTCTTTAAGGGAGATAGAGTTAACAATGCTTTTGCCTTGTACGCATTTAAGCCCTGCTTCAATCACTGACCATTTGGATGAATCAATCATGATCGGTACTTTGGAAATATCAGGTTCCGTGGCGACTAGGTTAAGGAAGGTGGTCATGGCAGCAACTGAATCAAGCATGGCTTCATCCATGTTGATGTCGATGATTTGGGCGCCATTATCCACTTGTTGACGGGCAACGACAAGTGCCTGATCATATTGCCCAGCGATGATTAAACGTGCAAATTGTTTCGAACCTGTGACATTGGTACGTTCGCCAACATTAATGAAATTGGTGTTGTCTCGGACAATGAAGGCTTCCAGTCCACTAAAAGAGCTTTGAGGAGGGAAGGTTTTGACCTGCCGTGGAGGATTTTTCTCAACCATTTTGGCAATGGCGCTGATATGGTCTGGTGTTGTTCCACAGCATCCACCGACGATATTTAAAAATCCATTTTCCGCAAAGTCTTTAATCAATTGGGCCATCTCACTGGATGTTTGATCATATTGCCCAAAGGCGTTTGGTAAGCCAGCATTAGGGTAACAGCTGATGAAGCAATCGGCAATGCGGGATAATTCTTCAATATACGGCCGCATATCTTTGGCACCCAAAGCACAGTTAAGGCCAATGGCCAATGGTTTGGCATTCTTAACCGATGTCCAGAAAGCTTCTGTGGTCTGGCCTGAAAGGGTGCGGCCGCTGGCGTCAGTAATGGTCCCTGAAATAATCACGGGAATATTCGTACCTGATTTTTCATTATAGGCATCAATGGCAAATAAGGCAGCTTTGGCATTGAGCGTATCAAAAATGGTTTCAACTAAAAAGAAATCAATGCCACCTTCAACAAGCCCAATAATTTGTTCAGTATAGGCTTTCACTAAATCATCAAACGTTACAGCCCGAAACGCAGGATTATTAACGTCAGGTGAAAGTGAGGTGGTGCGGTTTGTTGGCCCAATTGCCCCGGCAACAAAGCGTGGCTTTAAAGGGTTTTGTTTTGTCACTGCATCCGCAGCTTGGCGTGCCAAGCGGCTTGATGCTACGTTTAATTCATGCACCAAATTTTCCATGTGGTAATCCGCCATGGAGATGCGATTAGCGTTAAATGTATTTGTTTCAATGATGTCAGCGCCAGCGTTTAAATATGCCGTATGGATATCTTTAATGATTTCTGGCTGGGTCAAAGATAATAATTCATTATTGCCCTTGATGTCATGGGCATAGTTCTGGAAGCGTTCACCGCGGTATTGGGCTTCGGTCAACTGGTGCTTTTGGATCATCGTTCCCATGGCACCGTCGAGGATGACAATGCGCTTTTTGAGGATATCGACAATTGGATGTTGTTTTAAGGATGCAGACATATCGATAAAGATAGGGTAAATTGCAGTCTATGTCAAATGTTTATCTTTACTTTAATGCTTGAAAATCCTTCGTCGCTAATGGTATTATACACACGTCATTTATGTCATTCCCGAATGCTTTTGTCGGGAATCCAGAAATAAACCAATATTAATTTCACAGAAAGTTTTTTATGACCCAAGATTTTAATGAGTTGTGGCAGGCTGTAGCGTTATTGTTACGGTCACATCCGTGGGATGGTATTCGTGTAGGGGAAGAAGCCCCTAAAATGTTAAACACCTATATTGAAACAGTGCCTTCAGATACTGTTAAATATGAAATTGATAAAAAAAGCGGGTTTTTAAAAGTAGATCGTCCGCAAAAATATTCCAGCATTTGTCCTACCTTGTATGGTTTTATTCCTCAAACCTATTGTTCCGATGAAGTGGCAGCCTTTTGCGGGGAACGTACCAATCGTTCAGATATTGTCGGGGATGATGACCCGTTAGATATTTGTGTTTTAACAGAAAAAGTCATCAGCCATGGGGATATTATTGTGCGGGCCATGCCTATTGGCGGTTTTCGCATGATCGACCAGGGCCAAGCAGACGATAAGATTATTGCTGTCATGGTGGGCGATGGTTTGTACAGCCAATGGCAAAATATTGAAGATTGCCCGCGCGCCTTTATTGATCGCCTGAAACATTATTTTTTGACATATAAGGACCTTCCTGGTTCAGAAGAACGTATTTGTGATATTACCCATGTGTATGGACGGGGAGAGGCTTTAGAGGTAATCCGTCGGGCTAGGCAAGATTATACAAAACGCTTTGGTAAGTTAGAAGCAATGATGGAAGAAATTCAAGACGAACAATAACTTAGGATAGAGAAAATTATGGAAACCAAAAAGAAAATACTTGTTGTTGATGATGATCCAACCTTGGTGTTATTGGTAGAGCGCATCCTTAAGGAAAAAGGTTTTGATGTGGTGACTGCAGACAATGGTATTGATGCCATGCGTGCTGTCAATTCCGAGAAACCTGATCTTTTGGTTTTAGATATTATGATGCCGGAAATTAACGGGTATGACATTTGCCGGACATTAAAGTTTGAATCCCCACACCGTGATCTTCCTATTGTGATTGTGACTTCTCGCGATCAAGAATTGGATCCGCGTATTGGTGCGATGTTGGGTATTGAATATATTCACAAGCCTGTTGATCGTGAAGCCTTGCTTGCCAAAATTAAACAAATGTTAAAGATCGCCTAAGATGAAGATGAAAATCTTTATGGTGTTGTGGATGGCATTTATCCTCGCTGTCCCACCGGCAAATGCTCGGCAACCGGCATCAAGCCAGCCGTATGAATTCACACGTTCCTACATCCACGCCTTATCATTTTGTTACAATATCAGCCAACGCTGGCGAAAGCAATCCAAAATCATCAAGAATGCCAAAAGCAGTAACAAGGTCATTGAAGAGTATTTGAATGATTTAGTCAAAGACAATGTGGATTGGCGCGTGGCTAAGAATTATCTGGAGAAGTATTTGCAATCGCCTGACCCTATGGTCAAGAAGATTGCGGATAGTTTTATTGTTTCCTCTGAGCGCAATATTGCCCTTAATGATGATGCCAAGCGTTTATGGATAACATGGCAGGCATTGGTCGCCTCTAAACAGGCAACGCACCAAAAAGAGCGTGCCTTTGTCAATGCTCAGGAAGATCTTAGTTTTAAACGTAAGGAAGCAGACAAGATATTTATTGAAGCGACAGTTTTGTTAACAAAATATTTGTTAGGTGGGGATGGCCAATCAAAAACATTGTCATTAACGGACAAGCAACGGGATGGGCTAATCCGTCGACTGGATGATTTTGCTAAGGAATATACGGACTGGGGTTTAAAGCCCGGCCAAAGTACGGTTGAGGCAAGCGTGGCTGTCCTAAGAGAAGTTTTAGAAGATTCTATCTATACCACTGCTGGCTCATAATCATCATCCTTCCTAATTGTTATTTATGCGTCCTCCATTTCAATCTCCCCAAGTATTTGTTGTGAGCGCCTCGGCAGGTTCAGGGAAGACCTATGCTTTAGCTAAACGTTATATCCAAATCCTTTTTTATCTCTCTGCATCGAATAAGCCGTTATCCGCACAGCATTTATTAGCCATTACCTTTACCAATAAAGCTGCCCATCAAATGAAAAGCCGTATTCTGTACTTCTTAAAACGTACGGCGCTTAATCAATTATCAGATAGTGAATTCGACGATATCCTTAAGCCTTTAGAAATCAATCGCCTGCAAGCTGCCGAGCAAGCCCGCAGGATTATGTGGGAATTAATCCGTCACTATCATTATTTTCAAGTGAAGACGATCGATAGTTTTATCAATGCCTTGTTGGCAGGTTGCGCGTTTAAAATTGGTTTATCCGCACGGTTTAAGATCAAGCGTAATGCTGTCGACTATATCCAGCAGAGCATGGATGCTCTTTTAGATGCAGCCATGAGAGACAAGACCATTTTGGGATTGTTCCATGATTTTATCGACCAGTATTTATTCTTGGAAAATAGGGGAGGATGGTTTGCCAAAGAAGACTTGCTGAAATTACTGGCAGATCTGTTTAATAAATTTAATACGTACCAGAAAGATTTTCTAACTTCAGATATTCCAGTTAAAGATATTTATTTGCTTAAAAAGGAATTCTTAGGGAAAGCTCAAGTATTGCTTGAAACATCCGAAGGTATTTTAGATGGGCGCTTTTCAAAAAGTTTAAGAAGTTTTTTAGAACAATCCCAACAAAGTTTTGACGTCGATGATTTAAGTGATTATTTTAAAAGAACAGAAATTCCTGCTCGTAAATCAGAGACGGTCAGTCGTAGCCAAGAAGAGCTGTGGGATAAATGCCGCAGTTTATTGCGCTTAATCGTCTTGGCAGAAGCGTACAGCATTTACAATCCCTATGTGCGTTTGTTTGAAGCGTTAATGGAACAGATGGGGGTCATTAAGCGCAAAGATGATATTTTATTTTTACAGGAATTAAACCGCACTGCTGGCGGCTTGTTTAATGAGAAAACCAATGTGCAGGAATTGTATTATCGTTTAGCTACCCGTTTTGAGCATTATTTAATCGATGAGTTTCAAGATACCAGCCGTTCGCAGTGGCGTAATTTGGAAACCATGGTGGAAGATGGTTTATCGACGGGTGGGACATTGTTCTATGTTGGAGATCCGAAGCAGGCCATTTATGCATTTCGGGGTGGGGAAAGCAGTTTGTTTAAAAGCTTAAAGCAGGATTTGGCAGATTATCATGTGCAGGAACAGGTTTTATCGACGAATTATCGTAGCCGCCAACGTATTGTGGCTTTTAATAATGAAGTGTTTAGTTTAGATAATTTAAACCGTTTTTATGATGCCTTAACGGAACAGGCTATTGAATCAAAGCGCAAACTGCCGATTGATTTTGATGAACATGACCGTGATATGCTTGCTCAAACATTTGGGCAAGCGGAGCAACAAAGCCGAGCTGATTTGCCCGGTGGTTATGTGCGGGTCGTGACCATTGATGCGAAAACAAAATCTACGCGCAATGAGATGGTGCAGGAATTATTAATGGGCTGGATTACGGAAGTCCGTCAGCGTTATCCTTTAGGGGATATCGCGATTTTAACGAGAGATAATGGCCAGGTCCAGGAAGTCACGGGATGGTTATTAGATGCTGGCATTGCCGTGCAATCGGAACGTACCAGCGATATTAAGGCGTATGGGCCAGTCAATGACCTGATTGCTTTTTTAACATTTCTATCGTCGCCCATTGATAATATTGCCTTTGCCCAATTCTTGTTAGGTGATTTAGCGCCCAAGGCATTAGGAATTGATTCCGAAACATTACGCCAATTTTTATTTGAATCTGCACCGAATCGTCAAGCCACCGAAAGTTATATTTATCGTCTATTTCGTCGCAGGTTTCCCGAAGTGTGGGAACGTGTTATCGATCCTTTTTTTGTCAGCGTAGGTATTTATCCTTTGTATGAAACTGTTGTTAGTATATATGCGCGTTTTGAATGCCAGAAGCATTTTCCCGAGGGCCAAGGGTTTTGGATGCATTTATTGGAATTAATTAAACGTTATGAAGAAGAAGGGTGTGATATTGAAGGATTTTTAAATGATTATGCGAATTTAGAAAATGAGGCGCGTTTTGTGCCGATTAATCCTACGGCAGCAATTCGGGTGTTAACCGTGCACAAGGCCAAGGGTTTGGAATTTCCTGTTGTGCTATTGCCGTATTTGGAGATGGATATCAAGCCTGGGGCAGGAGGCAAGCAAGGAAGTCAGTCGTATACAGTGATTGATGAAGAGCAAGGGATGCAATTAGTCAGGCTTAAGCAAAGTTATACTGGTTTTAGCGACGAGCTAAAAGCGCAATATATCCGGGAATATAAATCAGCATTGCTGGGAGAGTTGCATGTGGCCTACGTGGCTTTAACTCGCGCGGTGCATGAGATGTATGTGGCGATCCCAAGCCGCAGTGGGCAGGGAGCAAATCCTGCGATATTGTTAATCGACCAACATTTATATACCTGTGGAAATGTTTTAACGGTCGAGCATACCCCAGACCATCAGGAACAAAGATTCTTATCTGCTATTGAGTTTACAGATTGGTTGCCGAAATTACGCGAAGAGTTTTCCAATGAGGATGATCGCGCCTTGCGTCGACGTAAGGGGGATTTTATCCATTGGGCGTTTTCTCAGTTGGGGGTATTGTCCCAGGCAAATGTGCACATTCAAATCCAAGAGGCTAGCATGGCGGCGATTAAACGTTTTGGCCCATTGCTTAGTGAAAAAGACTTGATAGATCTGATGACAAATACCGTCCATGACCCTCAATACCAAGCGTATTTCTTTTTAAAGCAATCAGATGAGGTGTTGCGGGAAGTTCCAGTGGTGGATGCGCATGGCCGGTTATGGCGTATGGACCGGTTGATTATTTCTGATAAAACCATTACGGTTATCGACTATAAAACATCGTCTGAGGATGCCCTAGAAGTGCAGCAACGTCAGTTAAATCATTATATGGATTTAGTAAAACCTATGTATCCCGGATATAAGGTTACGGGAGCAATTGTATATATTCATGCCAACACATAATAAAATTATTACCATTCCATTCGGTCAACCTTTTATTGAAGGTTTGGCTGCCTATTTATATGAGCAATTCATTTTGGGGGGGCATGATTTGCGACGGGTTGCTGTTGTTTTTGGTGGTCGTCGCCCGCAATTGTTTTTGCACCAGGCCTTGGCTAAACGGATTAAGAAAACATTTTATCCTCCGTCGTATTTGACCATTGATGAGTGGATGGCAACAATTGCCCGTACCGATTCTGGCAAGGATTAGTTGACAGGAGAATTGGAACACTGTTATTTGATTTATCAATTAAGCCAACGCCATTGCCCGCATATTTTAGAAGGCAGGGAAAGTTTTGCAGCATTTTTGCCTTGGGCGCGGGAGATTGCTGCCTTTATTGAACAATTGGATTTGGAATTAGTCCCTGCACGAGATTTACAAGCTTTGCAAGAACATGCACGTCTGGGGTTTGATGTGCCTAAAGATATTAACCGTTTGTTATCGTCGGTATTAATCTTACGCAAGGCATACCATGATTATTTAAAACAAAAACATACCTTCAGTCGTGGGTATTCGTATTTTCAAGCAGCACAAGCCATTGCCCAGGCGGGTTTAAGCGCCTACGATATTATTATTTTTTCCAATTTCATACAACAATCTGATTGTTATAGAGGATTCTAAAATCACAAACCAACCAAATACGTATAAAACAACCAGCCAACCATAAATTAAAAATATTCCTACAGAATTAATTACTGAATTAAATATACTAAAGTTAAATAAAATTGAAACTAATAAATAAAATAGACACCCCCCTACTCCAACGACAATTGCTATGTTCATAAGCCAAGAAAATATTTCTTTAATTTTAAAAAACCTAAATCCAATAATCTGTGCTAAAGAAAAAATAATAAATAAAAGTATTCCAATTATAAATAGATTTAACTCCATAAAACTTAACCTCCTATAGATCTTGAAAAGATCTTCTCATAAGTTAATATTGTTTTATAAATTATTTTTCCTTTTAAAGTTAGTCTATATTTGAAATTATTTTGGGTTACCAAACCAAATTTACATAAATCATTAATTCTTTTATCTATAACTTCAGATACTCTAAATAAACCAAGAATATTT
>CAZHGK010000081.1:0-7750 GCA_964532095.1 uncultured Planctomycetales bacterium
AAAATTGGTGTTAACCTTGATGATCAGCTGTGCCTATTGGTTTAGTCAGATATCCGGTGGATACATTTCTTTTTGACATTGACGAAACCTATTGAGTTGGTATCATACCCATTATGGTTGAAATAGATATTGATTATGAAGGTGATCTGCATTGCCGTTTGGTCCATGGACCGTCGGGCAATGCCATCACTACAGACGCTCCCAAGGACAATATGGGGCGTGGCGAGACGTTTTCTCCGACGGATTTGGTGGCAGCAGCCTTGGGCTCATGTATGTTGACTGTTATGGGCATTGTCGCCAACCGGCATCAAATTAATTTAAAAGGGGCACATGCGCATGTGGCTAAGGAAATGACACCGGCGCCTAACCGTCGGATAGCTGCATTGACGGTGGATATTGACATGCCGTCCCAGTTAACACCTGAGCAGCGTAAAATGTTGGAACATGCCGCACACACCTGTCCCGTGCATAAAAGTTTACATCCGGATGTGCAAGTGGCTGTACGTTTTTCATATCATCAATCATGAGGCAAGCTTTATTTAACCGCATGAACATTTATTTTCTTCTCACCTGCATTTTTTTATTCTCATCGACGCATGCTTTCGCTGAAGAACGTTTAAATTATATAGCCCCCAGCAAGTTAAAAGACACTTCCCGTTTAATGAAAACCCCAGGATACTGGATCAGTCGTCACCTATCACCCGATGAGGTGGTTATGGACGAGAAAAAGATCCAATTGTTTAATGATTATGTCCGGGAAAATCTTCATTTAACCCGTAATATTTTCCAGCTTGTTAATCAATACAAAATGGAAAGCCTCTTAGAGAGCTTTGAAAAAACTTATAATGGGATCAAAGACAAGGCGCTTTATGATGCTAAGGGCAATAAAGGGAATGATACGCAATTAGAAAAAATAAAACAAAATATGAACTGGCCAGGCATTGTTTCCGGGGTTAGCCCACGATATGGTATCATCGTCCATTATACGGATGTACGATATTTTCCGACAGCAGAGCCCCAATATGTCTTAAGCCATGATATAGATTTTGATGAATTGCAAAATAGCAGCTTTGATGTGGGAACAGCTGTGGCTGTGGTGCATCAAAGCGCGGATAAGAAATGGTTTTATGTGTATGCGAAGGATTGTGAAGGTTGGGTGCGCGTTGAGGATATTGCCCTTGCGGATGCCAAACAGGTTCAAATATTTCTGACAGCCAGGCCAGCAGGCGTTATTCGTCCTAAAGCAGATTTGTATGCGGACCTTGCGCGTCGGGAACAGGTGGATTATTTGCGCATGGGGGCACGATTGCCGTTATCGACCATTGAAGGAGAAGTAGCAACGGTTTTAATGCCGACCCGCGACAAGGAAGGGGCTCTTAAGGTTGTGACAGGTTATATGAATGCAGAGGATATCAGCGACGGGTTTTTGACGTATACGCCCAGGCATTTATTGACACAGGCTTTCGCCATGCTTAATGCGCCGTATGGGTGGGGGGGCATGTATGGCGAGCAGGATTGCTCGGCATTTATACAGGAAATTTTTGCTACCGTCGGTATTGATCTGCCACGCAATTCCAGCGAACAAGCGCAAGTAGGACGGGCACTTGAGGCAATGGATGAGCGCATCCCAGACCATGAAAAGGTAGCTGTCATCATTAAAGCAACACCCGGTGCTGCTGTGCTGACCATGAAAGGCCATATTTTATTTTATGTGGGCTCCGTCGATGGAAAGCCATATGCCATTCATGCCATTTGGGCGTATCGTCAAGCAGGCAAAGAAAATGATATTCCTCGGGTGATTAATCGTGTTGTTGTTTCTGATTTGACCATTGGAGAAGGTTCTAAAAAAGGCTCCTTGATCCGCCGTTTAAATGGTGTACGAGAACTAGAGATGTGATTCCATGCGCATTACCAAGACTGAAATATCTTCCTTAAAAGCGCCGTTGATCATGCCTTTTCGCATTGCCACAGGCCAGCATAACACCCTCGATAATTTATTATTTACAATTACATTAGAGGATGGCACCCGAGGATATGGCGAAGCTGCGGTGGCGACCCACATTACAGGGGAAACCATTGCCGGGACAAAGAAAAACCTTATTGCATTTTCTCGTCGATTAAAAGGAAGTGATCCGTCTGATTATTTGATGATCTCAAGCCAAGCCCATGCGTTTTTTAAAAATAATAAAGCCGCGGTTTGTGCGGTTGAGATGGCAGTGCTAGATGCCTTGACCAGACGGATGAATATGCCTTTGTGGCGATTATGGACAGATAAGCCGCAGCAGGTGACGACGGATATCACCCTGGTGATCGCATCTTTAGAGGAAACGCAACAGGCGGCACGCCATTTTTATTCCCAAGGTTTTCGTGCATTTAAAATTAAAATAGGCCGGGATGTTGCCCTTGACATTGCTCGCATAAAGGCGGTGGCAAGTTTAACGCGGGGGTCTTTGTTGATCTTGGATGCTAATCAAGGATATAGTGCTACAACCATGTTGAAATTTCTAAAGCAATTAGAAAAAGCAGGTGTGCGTCCGACGGTGTTAGAGCAGCCTGTGCCGAAATCTGATGTGGCAGGATTGAAACGTGTGAACCGTTTGGCCAAGGTCTTAGTCTGCGCAGATGAAAGTGCCCGGTCCATGCCGGAAGTTTTGCGTTTAATTGAAGAGAAATCTGTCGGGGCAATCAATATTAAATTGATGAAGACAGGCATTGTCCAATCGGTGGCCATTGCCCAATGGGCCCATGCCCGGGGGATTAAACTGATGATTGGTGGGATGATGGAATCTTCCCTGGCCATGACCTGTGCAGCGCATGTGGCAGCAGGCATGAACTGTTTTGATTTTGTTGATTTAGACACGCCTTTTTTTATCAAGAACGGTTTGGCGAATAACCCGTACCTTTCCAGTCGAGGTGTTTATGATGTCTCGAAGGTCAAATCCGGCATCGGTAATCGCCCACGATTAAAAGCCCCGTCGTCATTCTTAGTGTACTGTTAGCTGTTGAGCTTGTCCTTCTTAATCTTCCCCGCATTAATTTCTTTCGTAAGTTTTTCGATGTGGTCCCGGTGATTCTTTTTCTTTTTGCCTCGGGCATGGTTTTATCGAATACAGGAATTATTGAACACAATAATCCTGTTTATCAGCAAACCATTGACCTGTGTTTGCCAGCGGCGTTGTTTTTAATGCTGGTGACTGTGGATGTGCGTGCGATTTTGCACCTGGGCCCAAAGGCTCTGATTGTTTTCTTGGCGGGCATGTTAGGTGTCATGGTGGGCATGATCGTCGGATTCTGGGTGGTTAAGCCGATGATAGGGCCTGAATTTGCTACAGGTTTTGGGGTATTAACCGGTTCCTGGACAGGTGGCAGTGCCAATATGATTGCGGCGAAGGAAGCGTTGAATGTGCCGGATAAGGTATTTACATTAATGTTGATTTTAGATAGCACGGTCCCGTATCTCTGGATGGGTTTCTTAATCTTTTTATGTTCCAAACAACACCATATTGACCGTCATCATGGGGCAGAGCAGTTTAAGCAAATGGATGTTGAAAGATTGCAGACGAGTATTCAATGGCCGATTGCGATTGTTATGCTTATTTTTGCCTTGGGATTAAGCTTGCTGTTAAGTGTCGTCGATAATTATTTACCTGTGGTCAAAGGGATAGTGAGCTCTTTTACCTGGACAATTATTCTAGTGACCACGATTGCCTTGTGTCTTGGGGTAACGTCATTTGGCCGATGGGCCCATAAGGGTGTTGGCCCATGGGGGCAATGGATGTTATTTTTTGTCCTCGTTTGTATTGGAACTAAGGGAGACTTATCCCAATTTAGAACAGCGCCGTGGTTGTTTTTAGGAGGATTTATCGCCTTATTTATTCATGCAGGCATCACCTATAGTGTGGGCCGGTTAATTAAAGCACCGTTATTTTTAATGGCGGTTGCCAGCCAGGCGAATTTAGGTGGTGTTGCTTCTGCGTCCATGTTGGCGGAAATTTATCGGCCTGGTTTGGCTTCGGTGGGTCTGTTAATGGCTATTTTGGGCAATATTATTGGCACCTATGTGGCTATTCTTACAGGCCATATCTGCCGTTTAGTGGCAGGCGCAGGATAGTGAAATTTTATTGAATAATGGCCTAATAAATATATAATATGGTTTGTGTAAACCGCCTAGGCGCATGATGTGTCTAGGCGAGTTCTATTTAAGAAAGGAAAGTCTATGGGCGCCTTACATTTAGATAAAAACAATTTCTCCGGTGAAGTAAAGAATTCCTCTGTACCGGTTCTGGTAGATTTTTGGGCAGAATGGTGCGGCCCGTGCAAGGCATTGGCCCCAATCATTGACCAATTGGCTGACGAATTGCAAGGCCAGATGAAAATTGGAAAAATCAATGTGGATGAAGAAGGAGAGTTGGCTGGCGAATTTAATGTCATGTCCATTCCCACATTAATTGTTTTTAAAAACGGCCAAGCTGTTGATCAAATTGTGGGTGCCATGCCCAAGGATCGTTTATTGGCCAAGTTACAACCACACCTTAGCTAAGGAATATCATGTTGATCGAAGTGTTAAAATCTAAAATCGCGCATGCGCGCATCACAAAAGCTGAATTGCATTATGAAGGCAGCATCACCATTGATAGTACAATTATTAAGGCTGCAGGCATGATCCCGGGGGAAAAAGTACATGTCCTTAATGAAAATAATGGGGCACGTTTGGAAACCTATATCATCGCCGGTGAACCAGGCTCTGGTGTGGTTTGTTTAAATGGGCCGGCTGCACGCCATGGCTATCCTGGTGATGGCTTGATTATTTTAAGCTATGCATTATGCTCCACGGAAGAAGCTAAAACTCTTCGTCCTAAAATTGTCCATTTGGATGCGCGTAACAGAATTAAAAAATAATCCCTATGATGTTGCTGAAAGTTCGCCTTTATGGCGATCCATGTTTGCGTAAAAAATCGACACCCGTTACAAAAATTGGGCCGGCGGAGCGTATTTTTATTGAAGCTTTGTTTAAAACCATGGATGCGCATAAAGGTATTGGTTTGGCAGCCCCGCAAGTGGGAGTTAACGAACAAATTTTTGTGATTGATACCGGCAAGGAAGCTATGGCTGTTATTAATCCGAAGATATTAAAACGGGAAGGCCAGGACAAATTGGATGAAGGATGTTTAAGTATTCCGCGTTTGTCCGTGATGGTGGAGCGCAGCAAATCGATCGAAGTTTCTTATACCGCCCCGGATAATCAATTGGTGCGTCGTACCCTGACAGGCTTGGCGGCCAAAGCATTTTTGCATGAATACGACCATTTGCAGGGAATTTTAATTGTGGATTATTTGCCCTCTGCTCAGAAAAAGCAAGTTTTATCGCAAATCATCGACGGTGTATATACAGGACAGGATCTTACGGATGAGTCAAAGCACGCAAGAAAAGTTTGATTCAGGTTTAGCAAAATTACCCTCTTGGTTTCGCCAGCCTTTGCCGGATATGGATAAAATCCATTCCATGAAGGACATGTTCCGCGCGGCGCGTTTGCATACGGTATGTGAAAGCGCCAATTGCCCGAATCTAGGGCAATGTTGGGGGGAAGGCGTTGCCACCTTTATGATTTTAGGCGGCACATGCACGCGGGCCTGCCGTTTTTGTGCCGTGCCTGCTGGTCGTCCAGACACAGTAGATCCTCAAGAACCAGGGCATGTGGCCCAATCTGTCGCAGCATTAAAGTTAAAATATGTGGTGATAACATCTGTGGCCCGTGACGATTTGGACGATGAAGGCGCAGGACAATTTGTGCGCACCATTGAAGCGATCCGCGCCCTTGGTCAGGGTGTTAAAGTCGAAGTTTTAATTCCTGATTTTTCTGCCAAGGAATATGCCTTGAAATTGCTTGGTGATGTTGCTCCAGAAGTCATCAGTCATAATATTGAAACAGTCCGTCGGTTATCTCCTTTGTTACGCCCGCAGGCAGACCATGACCGTTCGCTGGCTGTACTAAAACGTTTTAGGGAAATCGCTCCGACAAGCTTTATAAAATCTTCGGTGATGGCCGGAGTTGGGGAAACAGAAGAAGAAATCGTGGCGGTGATGCGTGAATTGCTGGATGCGGGTTGCCAGATTTTGACGATTGGCCAATATTTAGCACCGACCCAAATGAAAAGACATTTGCCCGTGATGCGTTTTATCAGCCCGGAAGAATTTGAACGGTGGCGACAGATCGGGATGGACATGGGTTTTATGTTTGTGAAAAGTGGCCCTTTGGTGCGTAGTTCCTATATTGCCGAAGAGGGCTTCCAAGCTGCAACCGCAGTACTTAACCAAAGGAATAATCAGTAAAGATGGAACATAAATTTAAAAAAATATTATCGTTATTGTTACGTATTGGCCTTAGCGTTGCTTTGTTAGGATGGCTGTTTAGCCATATTGATTTTAAATCCGTATGGCAGGCGGTCCGCGGGGCTGATCCCGCGTACATGCTTTTGGCAATGCTTGTTTTTTTAGTGACCAATGCCTTGGTTTTTTCCCGCTGGTATATTTTTATTAAAAGCTTAAAAATCAAGGCTGGTCGGATGCTTAGCCTGCGCTGGTTCTTGATTGGCTTGTTTTGTAATTTATTCTTGCCAACTTCCGTCGGAGGAGATGTGATTAAGGCTCTGGGATTGGCAAAACAAACCGGACAGAAACCCAAGGTCATTGCTTCGGTTGTTTTAGACCGTTTATCCGGATTTGCAGGTATTGTGCTGGTAGCCTCTGTTGCGTTTTTTGGTGGCCGCGCCATTGTTGATGATCACTCGCTTTTAATTTCCATAGGATTGATGGCCCTGGTTTCAGCAATATTAGCAGCGGTATTATTTAGCCGACGGATTTTTGGTTTTGCTTGCCGTATTTTTAGTTTTTTGCCCAAGCTTAAGCAATCGTTGTTAAATATGCATGATGATATTGTTTTAATGCGGGGCCAATACAAGCAAGGTTTGGAAACAATTGCCCTTTCTGGTCTGGCGCAAATTATCTTGGCGGTGGTTTTTTTCTTAACGGCACTAAGCATGCACCAGAACATTTCATTGTTATATTTTATTATCTTCTCCCCATTGGTGTGTGTGGCAACAGCTTTACCGTCGATAGGTGGGTTAGGGGTGAGGGAAGTGGGCTGGGTTTATTTGCTTTCTAAAGTTGGCGTTGACCATAATGTGGCCTTAGGCTTAAGCCTGACTAATTTTATGTTTACGATTTTATTAGGGCTTGTCGGCGGAGTGCTATTGTTAACCGGCAGTACCCGTACTGAAGTAAGCGCTCTAGCTAAAGAAGCGGACGCGTAAGATGGCGCGGCATTATATCTTAGATGGATATAATGTGATCAAGCGTTCAGGGGCAATGGCCAGTAAAAGTTTAGAAGAAGGCCGACGTCAATTAATTCAAATCATTAATGTCGAGCAGCCCCAAGGAAGCCGGGCGAATAAGGTCACCATTGTTTTTGATGGTAATGTGAATGCGTTTGGCGGGCAAGATGGCGGTGTAGCTAGCGTGATTTTTGCTGTTGAAACAAATGCGGACGATAAGATTAAAGAAATCGTCGAATATTCAAAAGATCCGCGCCAATGCATTGTAGTCAGCGACGATAAAGCCTTAGTCTTATATGTGCGTGCGTTAGGGGCAACGATTATGCCTGTTAAAGATTTTCTTTCGCCGTCGACTAAGAATAAAGCTTCGAGTGGTCGGGGAAAAGAGCAGAAGAACCAAAAGAATATATCTCATACGC
>CAZHGK010000081.1:7760-8226 GCA_964532095.1 uncultured Planctomycetales bacterium
GGTTAAACGAATAGAAAATAGGTTTTTTATGATGGCATTATTTGCCAAATTTCAACAGTGGTTAGAAGAGGTTGGCGAAGCTATATATTTCTTATTCGAAATTTTAAAGCTCTTGATCCATGGCCGTATCCGTTGGGCAGATGTGATGACCCAAATGTACTACCAGGGAGTGCCGTCTGTTACCATTGTGATTTTAGCGTCAATGGCATCGGGGATGGTCTTGGGTTTGCAGGGGATTGCTACCCTAGAGCGGTTTGGCGCACAGGAATTTGTTGCCCCTTTGGTGGGCTTGTCCTTGGTGCGTGAGCTGGGCCCGGTTTTTACAGCGTTTATTTTCTCCGGGAAATCCGGGGCAGGGATGACGGCAGAATTAGGGACCATGAGCACGCATGAACAAATTCAGGCCACACGGGTATTAGGTGTTAACCCTATTGAGTTTTTGGTGGTGCCACGATTTTTAGCCTGT
>CAZHGK010000082.1:0-8223 GCA_964532095.1 uncultured Planctomycetales bacterium
GGGGAGCAAGTTATTATAGCAACTCTAGCGGTTGCTCAACCCCTAAGGCAATGGCCCATCATTAATGCAAGGCTCATCACGATTTGAAAAGATTTGTGCAAATCTTTTCATTCTTCAAATTGCGATTTTTATTTGTTTATGTCTCGCAGAAGTCATGATGAGGTATGTTTTCTTTCATCCCAGCTACAAGTTTGCCGTGCAATCAGTTTTAGATGGGCATGGTAAGGATCTTAAAGTTGAGCTTACCCAGGATAATTTATATTCCATCCAGCCTAATCCTCAATTAGGCATTAATAAATTAGGTTTTCGCGATAAAGAATTCTCAGCATCTAAAAAGGGCAAGAAAAGAATTTGTTTCTTGGGGGATTCGTTTGTCATGGGGCTTAATGTCAAGGCGGATGAAACCATTCCCAGATATCTGGATAAAGAATTAAATGGGACGTTTGACGTTTTAAACATGGGAGTTGTTGGTTTTGGCCCTGACCAGTCGCTTAAAGTGCTAGAAAAATATGCCCCCAGGTTAAAGCCAGATGTGGTCGTAGAGGGGATCTGCGCGTTAAATGATAGCAATGATATTACGAAAAACGGGCTTTATACGGTTGCATCCGGCGGAAAATTAAAGGAAAACAAAACAAATCCCGTTAAATCCCAAATCTTTCCTTCTAGTTTGGCAATTATTAATCAAATCAATTTCTTAAGAAATCGTGATGAATTATCCGGTACGCTTGATCCTCTTTTATTTGGGGATAGCTACGATTTTACTTGGATGAGAGGGACAGATCCGGAGCTTTCCGAATACAAAATTCTTTTGATGCGGGGCATTTTAGCACAAATGAAGGCAGTGGCTTCCCAAAACAAGAGTAAATTGGTTGTACTTATTATTCCTTCCCTTGAAAATATGTGTAAGGATGATAATTTTGTAAGCCATAAAATTGATAAAGATAAATATTTAGTTAATGAATATATTTATCAAAAATTAACCGAGATGGAAAATATTACAACCATTAATCTAGCACCGTATTTCATGGTTCTTAATCAACAGCAGCGATGCAGTTTGTATAGGGAAGATGACGGGCATTTAAGTCCACTAGGGAATCAATATGCTGCTAAAATAGTGGCAAAATATGTAGCAAACCCGGAAACTCTTCAATAATCACTTAAAGAAATATTTGTGAGTACAGATCAATTAAAGAAAATTTATATACTTGGCATCTCTGCCTACTATCACGACAGCGCAGCCTGTCTTTTAAAAGATGGACAGATTGTTGCAGCGGCCCAAGAAGAACGGTTTACCCGCAAGAAACATGATGCACGTTTCCCATCCCAATCAATTCAATATTGTCTTAAAGAAGCAGGAATTACCATTAAAGATGTTAGTTACGTCGGATTTTATGAAAAGCCATTCTTGAAATTTGAACGGCTATTGCTGACGTATTTTAATTTTGCACCAGTAGGATTAGCGTCATTCTTAAAAGCCATGCCTGCATGGCTTAAAGAAAAGATATTCCTTAAGGATCTTCTTTTAAAAGAATTGAATTATGAAGGGGATATTATTTTTCCAGAACACCATGAGGCGCATGCGGCATCTGCATTTTTCCCCTCTCCATTTAAACAAGCAGCTATCTTAACCATGGATGGCGTCGGGGAATGGGCAACAACCAGCTTTGGGACAGGAACAAATAATAACCTTTCTCTCGATTGTGAAATCAAATTTCCGCATTCTTTAGGGCTTTTATATTCTGCCTTTACGTATTATTGCGGTTTTCGAGTCAATTCCGGTGAATATAAGCTGATGGGCCTGGCTCCTTATGGAGAACCTAAATATGCGGATTTAATCCGAAAAGAAATCATCGACATTAAGCCAGATGGTTCGTTTCATTTAAACATGGATTATTTTAATTATTGTGTTGGGCTAACCATGACAAGCCCTAAATTTCATCGTTTATTTGGCAGGGAACCACGCAAGCCTGAAACAGAGATCTCCCAGTTTGATATGGATATTGCTCGCTCAATCCAGGAAGTTACCGAAGAGGTGATGGTTAAAACAGCGAATCATATCCATGCCGTGACGGGCCAGGAAAATTTATGCCTTGCTGGAGGGGTGGCCTTAAATTGTGTGGGCAATGGAAAGATTCTTAAGAAATCGAAATTTAAGAATATTTGGATCCAACCTGCAGCAGGGGATGCTGGAGGGGCTTTAGGGGTGGCTCTTTTTATCTGGTATCAATATTTAAATAATCCCCGTCAGGTAGATGGTAAAAGGGATTTGCAGAAAGGGTCTCTTCTTGGGCCAGGATATTCCAATGATGAGGTAGCAGCATTTTTAAAAGCTAAGAATATACCTTTTGAACAATACGATGGGACAAAGGCATTTGACCGTATTGCTGATTTGATTAATCAAGAGAAGGTGATTGGCCTTTGCCAAGGCCGTATGGAGTTTGGCCCTCGGGCGTTAGGGGCGCGCAGCATCATAGGAGATGCCCGATCTATAAAAATGCAAGAAATTATGAATTTGCGCATCAAGTTCCGGGAATCGTTTAGGCCGTTTGCGCCCAGCATTCTTAAAGAAAAGATAGCAGATTATTTTGATTTTTCCAGCCCAAGCCCATATATGCTTTTAGTGGGCGGTGTTAAGGAATCGAAAATAGATCCTCAATCACGTAAGATTGAAAGTTCAGGCATTGCAAAGCTAAAGATTAAACGTTCATTTATTCCCGCCGTGACCCATGTGGATTATTCCGCACGCGTTCAAACGGTGGATAAAGAAGATAATCCATTCTTTTACGGGATTATTGAAGCCTTCGATAAGAAAACGAATTGTCCGTTAATTATTAATACCTCGTTTAATATCCGAGGAGAACCCATTGTTTGCACATTAGAAGATGCCTACCGTTGTTTTATGTGCACAGACATGGATTATTTGGTATTAAATCATTTTGTTTTAGATAAGGAAAAGCAGCCGAATAAGGACAAGTATAAAAAAGAACAAATTTCACAGGTGCTTGATTAAGATGAATAAAGATAAGAAAGATTTATTGGTTTTTGGTTATGGTTTAGGGGTGATATCAGCGCTTTTTTGTACGAGCGGGTACATCAAACATGGGTTTCATCTTCCGCAACTTACCTTGTTAGTTTGCGGCATTTTTGTCGTCTTTGTCACCTCTATCAATCCGTATGCATTGAAGCTTGCGTATACCTTATGGATGAAGGTGGCGCATTGTATTGGGTTTGTCATCACAACGGGGATATTGAGTATTTTGTTTTTCTTGATTTTTACACCGATTGGGTTACTATTTCGGGTAATAGGAAAAGATCATCTAGACAAGAAAATAGACCAAAAGGCGACCAGCTATTGGCGTAAGAGGCCCCAAAAGGCGTTTCGGCAGGAAGATTATTTACAACAATTCTAAGGAGAATATGAATGTCTAAAGTAACTATTTTAAAAGAACTTTGGAATTTCCTTAAAGTACGCAAACGCTTTTGGTTAATCCCTATTGTGGTTATTTTTGTTTTACTAAGTGTGCTGATTATATTTGCCCAAAGTTCATCATTGGCACCGTTTATTTACACATTATTTTAAAGATGGAAAATCATGCCGTATACCACCAATGATATCAAGGCTATTGAGACCAAATGGCAAAAGATTTGGCTTAAAAACGGGACGTTTAAAGTCCGGATGGATGCCAATCGGCCCAAATATTATGTCTTGGAAATGTTCCCATATCCGTCGGGAAAGATCCATATGGGGCATGTGCGTAATTACACCATTGCCGATGTTATTGCCCGCTACAAAATGAGGCAAGGCTTTAATGTGCTGCATCCGATTGGTTATGACGCTTTTGGCCAACCTGCTGAAAACGCTGCCATCAAACATAAAACAGATCCTTCCGAATGGACCTATCGATGTATTGACCAGATGCGCGATGAATTGCGCAAAATGGGATTTTCCTACGATTGGGACCGTGAATTATCGACCTGCGATGCCTCGTACTACAAGTGGAATCAATGGATATTCCTCAAGATGTACGAGCGTGGCTTGGCATATAAGAAAGCATCGCCTGTTAATTGGTGCCCAAGTTGCTCGACGACCCTTGCCAATGAAGAGGTCATCAATGGTGCGTGCTGGCGTTGCAAGACATTGGTTGTGCAAAAGGATTTGGACCAATGGTATTTAAAAATTACTCAATACGCCCAACCCTTGCTTGAAGATTTGAAAACATTAAATAATTGGCCGAGCCGTGTGCGGGCCATGCAGGACAATTGGATTGGCAAAAGCATTGGTGTGGAAATATATTTTAAGCTGGAAAATAGCGGGGAAGTTATTACGGTTTTTACGACGAGGCCAGATACTATTTTTGGCGCCACCTACGTGGTTTTGGCCCCAGAGCACCCTATGCTTAAAACCTTAATTAACGGGACTAGCGCGCAAGGGGAAGTGACAAAATTCATAGAACAAGCAGCGAATAAAAGCAAATCTTTGCGCATGTCTGGAGACCAGCGCAAAGAAGGCATTTTTACTGGCCGCTATGCGATTAATCCTGTTAATAATCGTAAAATCCCTATTTACGTCGGGGATTATGTGTTGATGGAATATGGCACAGGTGCGATCATGGCAGTGCCAACGCACGACCAGCGCGATTTTGAATTTGCCAAGCAGCATCAACTGCCCATGATTGTTGTGATCAATAATCCTAAAGAAGCTTTAGTTGCAGATACCATGACTCAGGCTTATGAAGATGCAGGAGTGTTGGTTAATTCTTCTTCTTTTGATGGGCTAGGTAATGAAGAGGCTAAAGAAAAAATTGCCCAATGGATGGCGAAAAATAGCATGGGCAAATTAACCGTGCATTGGCGCCTGCGTGACTGGCTGATTTCCCGCCAGCGATATTGGGGTGCGCCTATCCCCATGATTTATTGCAAGGCCTGTGGGGTTGTTCCTGTTCCTTACAATCATTTGCCGGTGGAATTGCCTAAAAATATTGCCATTACCGGAGAAGGAGGATCTCCTTTAAATAAGGTCAAAGAATTTGTGGAATGCAAATGCCCGAAATGTGGGGAAGGTGCCCGTCGGGAAACAGATACCATGGCCACTTTCTTTGATTCTTCCTGGTATTTTTTGAGATTTTGTTCTGCCAATAATAATGAAGTCATCTTTGATCGTGATGAAGCCAAATATTGGATGCCTGTAGACCAATATATTGGCGGCATTGAACATGCGATTTTGCATTTATTGTATTCACGCTTTTTTACCAAATTTTTTAAGGATATTGGTTTAGTCGGCGTGGATGAACCTTTTGACCGTTTGTTGACCCAGGGCATGGTGCTTAAAGATGGCGAGGTGATGTCCAAGTCCCGAGGGAATACCGTCGATCCAGATGAAGTGTTATCCAAGTTTGGCGCGGATACCCTGCGTCTGTTTATTTTATTTGCCGCACCTCCAGAAGACCAGTTGGAATGGAATGACAGTGGTTTAGAAGGGGCGTGGAAATTTTTAAATCGTGTGTTTCGATTTGTAGAAGAGCAATACACGCCAGGAAAAAAAGAAGCCCCAGCTACAGATGAACAGGCAAGCGAATTAAATCGCCAATGCCACCAGGCTATTAAAAATGTCACCCAATCATTTGAAGAAGGCTATAAGTTTAATACCGCCATCAGCCAACTGATGATTTTGGCAAACGCCATTGATAAATATTTAAGTAAGGTGCCGCAAACCTCACGGGATGCTGCCTCATTAAACCAAGCCATTGAAACTCTGGTATTGCTGGTTGCCCCGTTTGCTCCGCATTTGGCAGAAGAATTATGGCAGATGATGGGAAAATCTAACGATTCCATCAGCCACGTCGACTGGCCGGTTTATGACCAAGCTGCACTTAAAGTTGCAACGATCACCATGGCAATACAGGTAAATGGCAAGGTCCGCGCTGAAATTGTTGTCCCTACCGATACTGCGCAAGAGAAGGTCAAAGAAATGGCCTTAACTGATGCCGGGGTACAAAAATATATTGCTGGGGCAACTATTAAGAAGATGATTGTTGTCCCTAATAAATTAGTCAGTATTGTTATTTAGAAGAAAAGTGATGCTGCTTTTTGATGCGGAAAATATCACCAAACATCCGTAGGGAATCATTGACTAAATCAACCTTGCTTCCTGCCACATGCGTCCAGTTAACAGGAATTTCCTTAATGCGCAATCCCATTTGTTGTGCCAGGTATAAAACTTCCAGGTCAAAGCCAAACCCTTCTAAATGAACTTTTTTCCATAATGGTCGGATGATTTCACGACGGAACATTTTAAAACCGCACTGGGTGTCGGCAATGCCCTGGATGAGAAATATGTGTACGCAGCTGTTAAAAATCATGCCCATTAATTTGCGATAAGGTTTTGTTTTAATGGAACATTGGTCGCTGGCCAAGACGCGTGAGCCAATGATGATGTCGAAGTCCTTGTTAAGTAAGGGTAAATGTTTTTCTATTTCTGTGACTGGGGTTGATCCGTCAGCATCGATAAATAAGGCAATTTGTCCTTGAGAGGCGAGCATGCCTTGTTTAACCGCATATCCTTTGCCGTGGTTTACAGGTAAGCGCAGGATTTTTAAATCAGGAAAGGTGGCCTGGAATCTTTGAGTTTCCGTGTAGGTATTGTCGCTGCTGCCATCATCAACCACAATAATTTCGTAGCGGAATTTACTTTTTTGGCAATAGGCCATGGCTTCACGTAAAAAAGGAGGAAGGCGACGCTCTTCATTTTTTGCAGGGATAATGATCGAAATATCAAATAAGCCTTCAGGCATAATGGCTATGTATAGCAAATAATGTTTGTTTATTCAATATAATTAGAGAAGAATTGTTGGGCGCTGTTAGGTGCTGTGTTAAAATATCGCGATGAAGAAACTTGAAATTATTGCCCTCATTATCCTTATATCCCTTACGGTGATTGTCAATGCGTTGAGGTTTTATCGTCTGGCAGATATCCCAAGCGGATATCATGTGGATGAAGTGACCAGCACCTTAACTGTCGCCTGCATGGCTAGCGCTGGTTGTGATGCCAATGGTGATCACTGGCCATTATTCGGTTATACTGAATACGGGACTCCCAAGCCTCCGACTTATATTTACCTGGGTATTCCATGGGTTAAAATATTTGGTTCCACAGTTGCAAGTATTCGAGGATTTAGCAGTTTTATTTTTCTTGTGGGCTTAATAGGTTTGTTCTTTTTATGCCGGACGTTATATAACAGTACAATGGCATGGATTACAATACTCTTAGCTACGGTATCTCCTTGGCTTTGGGTGATGAGTCGGGTAGCTTTTGAGTCATTGCTGGGGCCCACGTGTTTTATTTGGGGATTATATTTTATTTTCCGTTCCTCCAAGATTTCCGACTGGATTATTTCTGCTCTCTTTTGTTCAGCTGCCATGTATTCCTATCCACCCGCACGGTTGTTTGTGCCGATTTCTTTATTGACTATAATCATTTATTTATGGTTTTTGAGACGGTTATCATTCAATAGCATTTGTATTTCTGCCACCGTTTTTCTTATTAGTATTCTGCCCATGCTTTACTACTATAAAACTGGTTATTTAAATGCTCGATTTCGTTTTATCAGTATTCTTTCCAATGAGTATTTAACATCGATTGGTTTAACCAACAAGTGGACAGATATTTTGTATGTGTTTGCGCATAATTTTTTGTTGCATTTATCCCCAGACTACTTATTTCTTAGAGGAGACCCATCCTACGTGCATTCCACAAGGGCCTTTGGTATTTTTGGTTGGGTTGAGATCTTAGCCTTGATTGCCATGGTTATATTTTTGGGAGCATGGATTATTAAACGAAACCCTCAAAATCCATTCGCTAAACAGGGCCTGTTTATTTTATTACTGGTTGTTAATTTCTTTATTAGCATTGTCCCATCGGCTATGACTAATCAGGAATTACCACATGCTTTGCGGATGTGTATGGGTTGGCCGTTTATAATGGTGCTATGCGGGTATTTCTTATATCAAATGACACAATATGCCCAATTATGGTGGGGGCTAATTCTTGGGCTATTCATCGTTTTTGGGGCCATGTCCATGAAGGTGTATTTTGTTGATTATCCCATGAAAAGCCGCGGCATGTTTGATTACTGGATTAAGGATATGGCAGAGCATATGAGAACAGATGGGGATTGGGAAAAGTTTATTTTCTATTTCCGTCGGCAGAATTATCATTCGATGTAT
>CAZHGK010000083.1:0-7887 GCA_964532095.1 uncultured Planctomycetales bacterium
CATGGGCCCTGAAAAGAAAAGCCGTTCTGTGTCCAAAAAAGAAAAAGAAATGACGGCGTACCATGAGGCAGGGCATGCCTTGCTATCTATTTTAATGGATGAGGTTAACACCTTTACCAAGGTTTCCATTATCCCACGCGGCATGGCAGGGGGATATACCTTAACGCCTCCGACGGAAGATAAACATTACATGTCGAAAAAAGAATTAAAAGGCATGATGGTTGTTTTGCTTGGAGGTATGGTCGGCGAGGAAATCTACATGGGAGACACCACCACAGGGGTTTCCAATGATCTACAAAGAGTCTCGCAATTGGCACGTTCCATGGTTTGTGAATATGGGATGAGCGATAAATTAGACAAGCTTGCCTTTGGCAAGCAAGGGCATCAAATGTTTTTAGGCCGTGATCTTTTTGATGAAAAGAATTACAGCGAAGAGACCGCCCGTAAGATTGATGAAGAAATCCATAATTTGGTGCATGATGCCTATTCCCGGGCCAAGAAATTACTTTTGGACAATAAGAGCAAATTGGATTTATTATCCCAACGGTTAATTGAAAAAGAAACCATGGATATTGAAGAAGCCCGTATTTTGCTTTCTATTCCGGAACATAAAGCAAATCTTGAAGTTGATGCACCAAAAACACCGTAATGGTAAACCGTAAGCGATTGACCTTAAAGGCTGGTGAATTTAGCTTAAAGCTTGGCAAACACAGCTTGCTCATGGCTGTCATGAATATGACGCTAGACTCCTTTAGCGACGATGGTTTATTAAAAAAACGCCAATCCTTAGCAACCCTTGTCAGCCAAGCGTATGCCCATGTTAAACAAGGGGCCAATATTTTGGATATTGGTGGAGAATCTACCAGGCCCAACGCAAAAACAGTTCGTGTTGATGTGGAAATAGAACGGGTGTTGCCGTTAATTAAGGCATTAAAAGCCAAAAACTTTCCGATCCCTATTTCCATTGATACCTATAAGGATGAAGTTGCCATAGAAGCTTTAAAAGCAGGGGCAAGCATTGTCAATACGATTCAGGGCCCCAAAATCACCTTACGCTTATTAAAAGCAGTTAAAGAACATGGGGCTGCCATTGTGTTAATGCATATGCGCGGGACCCCACAAAGCATGTCCCGTCTCACAAGATATCAAAATCTAACAAAAGACATACTTCAAGAGCTGGCACCATCAATTGAAAAATGTTTGGAAATAGGTTTAAAAAAAGATAGAATCATCATTGATCCTGGTATTGGATTTGCAAAAACCGTCGAACAAAATTTAGAAATTTTAAATGATTTAACGGTTTTTAAGAAATTGGGTTTACCTATTTTAGTTGGGGTTTCCCGCAAATCTTTTATCGGGGCTGTTTTAAATAAAGATGTCCAAGGGCGTTTGTTCGGAACAGCAGCTGCCACAACTGCGGCCATAGGACATGGAGCACACATCATACGGGTTCATGACACACAAGCAATGAGGGAGACGGCTGATATGGCCGACGCGATTTACTATGGTTTGGATCGTCACTAAATCGATTGTTGAAGTTTTAATTCTGTGGATCGTTTTCTACCGCATCCTTTTATTTTTTGAAGGCACCCGCGCTTTTCAAGTTCTTAAGGGGATTACCTATTTAATCATCGCCTTATTAATTTCCCAGGTATTGGGCTTTGAAGTCTTAAACTGGCTTCTTAAGAATTTCTTTTCCATTTGGATTATTGTCATCGTCATTATTTTCCAACATGAATTGCGTTCCGGCCTTGCCCGTCTAGGACAACAGCATTTATTTTCCGTGTCGTTAGGCGAAGTTGAAATCCAGGCCATTATTGATGAGATTGCAGATGCGACCTATAAAATGGCAAAATCAAAAACAGGATGTTTAATTGCTATGGAACGGGAAATGAAATTAAACCTCTACATTGATAGCGGGATTGGCATGGATGCAAAATTATCAGCCCCATTATTACAGAGCATTTTCTCCCTATCATCTCCCATGCACGACGGGGGAGTAGTCGTCAGAGGAGAGCGTATTGCTTCTTGTGCGTGTTTATTTCCACTCTCAGAAAACACCTCTGTCAGCAAAACCATGGGCACCCGTCACCGGGCTGCTTTAGGGTTAACCGAGCAAACTGACGCTGTCGTAGCTGTTGTCTCTGAAGAAACAGGGGATGTGTGTATTGCTTTTGAAGGGCGATTTATCCCAACACCAACCCAGGATGAATTTTCCAATGTCTTAAAAAGATTTTTAGTCGTGGACAAGAGGGTTAAGACCACATGAAAAATTTCATAAAAGTACTTTTGCAGTCTAATCTGATGCTGAAATTAGTTGCACTAGCCCTTGCCATCATCACCTGGGTGTATGTGAAAGGTTTAGGCAATTAATGGCACGGTTAGGGGTCAATATTGACCATGTGGCAACCTTACGTCAAGCCCGTCGCGAATTTGAACCAGACCCAATCCAGGCAGCCCTCATTAGCGTCAAATCAGGGGCGCATAGCATTGTCGCCCATTTAAGGGAAGACCGTCGGCATATCAATGACAGCGATATCGTTCGTTTACGCAAGGTGATTAAACGTTTAAATCTAGAAATGTCGATTAACCCAGGCATTGTGGATATTGCCTGCCGCGTCAAACCTGACCAAGTCACCTTAGTCCCGGAACGTCGTCAAGAAATTACCACAGAAGGTGGCTTAGATGTTAAGCGATTTAAGCCTGCTTTGAAAAAAGCATGTGAACGCTTAAGCAAACGAAAAATTGAGATCAGTTTATTTATTGATGCTGACAAATCTCAAATTGACGCCACCCATGATTTGGGTATTAAAATAATTGAACTGCACACCGGCACATATGCTAAAGCTTTTGCTTTAGGGAATGCAAAAAAAGAATTCATCAAATTAAGCCAGATGAGCGCTTATGCGCAAAGCTTGGGGATGACTGTCAATGCCGGGCATGGGTTAAATTATGAAAACACGGCTTTAATTGCCTCGATTAAAGGTATGCATGAATTAAATATTGGTCATTCCATTATTAGCCGTGCAGTATTTACAGGTTTAGCATCCGCTGTGCGGGAAATGCGTACCATTTGTCATTCCCGAACGCTTTTGTCGGGAATCCAAAATAAAAATTAACCCTTGCTGGACCCCCGATAAATACATTCGGGGGTGACATCTAAATTATGATTAAAGGCATTGGCGTCGACATTATAGAAATTGAACGCATCCAAAAAGCGATTGAGCGATGGGGGGAGCATTTTCTTAACCATGTGTTTACCTCTGAAGAAATTGCTTACGCGTCTAAATATTCCTTTCCTTATCCTCAGTATGCCGGTCGTTTTGCAGCCAAGGAAGCTATCTATAAAGCATTAGGCCAGCCAGGCGTTTCCTGGAAAGATATTTCGATTGTGAATGATCCCGACGGGAAACCATTGTGCCGTTTAAGCAATATTACTGTTAATCATGCACAGGTTCTTGTCTCAATCTCTCACTCTAAAAACTATGCAGTTGCCCAAGCCATTGTTACGGCTTAACCCCAAGGTCCACAAACACGATTTCGGCCATGTTTTAGTCATCGCTGGTTCACCAGAAATGTTAGGGGCTGCAGCCTTAACTTCTTTGTCTGCCATGCGTGCGGGAGCAGGATGCGTCACTGCTGCTGTGGGTAAGAATTTAAATATTGCCTTACGCAAACACCTCTCACCAGTTGTGATGACCTGGCCATTGCCACAAACCCGCCTCGGTTATTTGGGACATGCAGCTTTTAAAATCTTTCAAGGCAATTACCAAAAATTTACCAGCATCGCCATTGGCCCAGGATTATCTGTCAATGCTCAAACACAGAAAGCTGTTATTGCCTTCATTAAGAAATGTTCTGTGCCTTTAGTCATTGATGCTGATGCGCTCACAGCTCTGAGCGCTGATTTAAAAAGCTTACACTATTTAAAAACACCCAAGATTTTAACACCGCATGTAGGAGAGATGGCTCGTCTTTGTAATATCCCTCGATCATCTGTGGAAAAAAACCGTACTAAAATAGCCAAAGACTTTGCTCACAAGTACGGTTGTATCCTTTTGCTTAAAGGGCCAAAGACAATTGTGGCAGATCCTCATGGAAAGATATACGTTAATCAAACGGGGAATGCAGGGATGGCTACCGCTGGAAGTGGGGATGTACTCACTGGAATAATTGCAGCATTTTTAGCCCAAGGCTTAACTGCCTTTGATGCTGCCAAATACGGCTCTTATGTTCATGGGTTAGCAGGGGACCGGGCCGCAAAGAAAATTTCTGCGACGAGCATGATTGCCACAGATATCATCGATAATATTCGTTGTCACCCCCGAATGTATTAATCGGGGGTCCAGAACTTTGGATTCCCGATAAAAGCATTCGGGAATGACAAAACTAGAAATGGCGCTCTATAGTGCCAGTAACTTTAACCGCCTCTGTTTTAATCGCACCAGGCTGACGGCCAAAACACACACCTTGAGTTTCATAAATCGCCACTTGATGGGTATCAACAAAGCGTTGCTTGATAGCTTCTTTCGTATCCATGTAACGCACCTGGCCTTCACTAATACCAGCCACCGTCACACCAACAATACCTTGATTTAATAATAAAAAGGCACCTGTGCCGATTTCTTTACCGAAATTCACATCATAAGCAGAGGAGTGGCCGCAACGGACCAAGTGGCCAGGGGTAACTGCACGCACTTCAGGAATTTCATTAATTCCTTTAACAAACATACCAGCTTTTTGCATCAAAGAAGCAATGCTGTTATCTGCTTTTAAACGTTTGGTTAATTGTTGGGAAACATAGGTCCCGGCACCTGCTAAACGCTTGTGGCCAAAGGCATCCACTGGAGCATTTTCATCGACGATCTCATGGCCTGTCGCATCTTTAATACCTTCAGCAACAACGATCAGATATGTTCCGCCACGCACATCGCTATCCATGATGCGTTTAAAATAACGGGTTTTCATATGTTGATATAAAAGGTCTAAATCACAGGGAATTTCAGGGATGATGATGGCATCCGCATCCGCTGCAATCCCACCACGAAAGGCTGTATGCCCAGCATAGCGGCCAAAGACTTCCAAAATTAAAATACGGTTATGGGTATTGGCTGTTGTTTTTAAATCTTCAAGAAAGGTGGCAATGCGGTTAATTGTTGAATCAGCACCGACGGAATATGTTTGTAAATCCAAATCCATGGTTTTCGGTGCATGCACGCATTTAATACCGTGTTCAAATAAATCCACCATGACGCTTCCCGAATCATCTCCACCGGAAATAATCAGGCCATCTAATTTAAATTTCGCTAAACCGCTTTTAATGCGCTCATATTTATTGGCATCATCAATCTTTTTAACTTTAACGCGGGAATGACCGGCAATGGACCCAGCTAAATTGGCATCAATATGATCAATACGTTCAGGCGTCAATTCAGTGATGGTATCAAAATCAATCAAATTATATAAACCGGCATACCCATTAGGGATGACAAAGCAGGTGGCACCCATGGCGCGGGCTGTTAGAGCAGCACCTTTAATCACACCATTTAAACCACCACAATCCCCACCGGAAGTTAAAATACCAATACGTTTCATACATTCTCCTGATTCTTTGTCATCAAGTTAATAAAACAAATTTAAGTGGCTAAAATATCACGATTTTTGGGCAGCTGCAAGCATATCTTTAGCATGTGTGAGGGATATGTTGGAAGTTTTCTGGCCGCTCATCATTTGGGCAATTTCCTCGATGCGTTCTTTCTTATCCAATTCCTTAACCTCAGTAATGGCTCGTTGCGCCTTGACTATTTTAATCACTTTAAAATGTTTATCCGCAAAAGAGGCAATTTGAGGCAGGTGGGTGATTAATACCACCTGACGAGCAGCTGCCAATTCTTTTAATTTCTTTCCCGTAATATCACCTAAACGGCCACCGATTTGGGCATCAATTTCATCAAAGATTAAAACAGGCACAGGATCGACATTGATCAACGCCTTTTTAAGGGCAAGCATCACACGCGCAGCTTCGCCGGAGGAAACAATATCTGCTAAAGGTTTTAAATCTTCACCGGCATTGGGACTAATATAAAAAGCCACATCGTCTTGACCAAAAGCATTAAACTCACAACGATCAAAACGCACTTCAAAACGCACATGGGCGATGCCTAAATCCTTCAGCTCGCTTTCCACCGTCTTATTAAGGAGGGACGCTGCTTTTTGGCGCTTGGTGGTCATTTCCTTGGCTACCTTGGTTAAAGAACTTTCAATTTCTTTAATTTGTGCGTTTAACTGAGCATTATTATCAGAGAAATTTCGGATACTGTCTAATTTAGCTTTAGCTTGTTGATAATACTGTTGGGCATCGGTTAATTGCGGACCATATTTACGCAAAATGTCTGAGTAGGTATCATGCTGTCGATTAATTTCCTCTGCTTGGGCAGCATCAAAATCCAGCCCGTCGGCATAATCGGTCAGCTGAGCAATAAGACCTTGGGTTTGTTCCTGAATTTGGGCTAAAGACTGTAAGGAGGATTCCATCGCTGGATCAATTTGAGCTAAATTCTTTAAAGGATTAAAAGACCGGCGCAATTGAGTTTCAACACCCAGATCTTCATCTTCAAAAACACTTAAAGCATTTTGGATATGTTCATGGAGGCGTTGGGCATTATTGATTTTAATTTGCTGCTGACAGATATCTTGATAATGGTCTTCATTAAGAGGGACAGATTCTAATTCTTTAACCTCGTGTGCTAAAATATCCACATCCCGTTCACGGGTTTGAGAAAGGCTAACTAAGGCATTTAGCTGATGTTCTAATTTTTTATATTGTAAGTAAAGCTCGCTATACGTTTCTTGGGTTTTACCAAAGCTGACTAATTGATCGAGCATACCAAGGTGACGGTCTTGAGACAAAAGCATTTGATGGTCATGGGCGCCGTGAAAATCGACAAGGTGATTACCGATCGCTTTAAGCTGGGCAATGGTGACTGTCAGGCCATTGATCTTAACCTTGCTTTTACCGTCGTTACTTAAACTGCGTTGAATAATGAGGGTATTTTCCGACGGATCAATAAATTCCTGAATCAGTTCTACTTTTTTTAAAGCAGGGGAAATGATTTCAAAAACAGCTTCGATGATGCATGGTTTTTGCGGGTCACGGATGAAGGAGGTGTCCATACGTTCACCCAAAACGCAACGCAAGGCATCGAGGAGAATAGATTTACCTGCACCTGTTTCTCCGGTAAAGATTGTTAAACCTTCGTCAAATTCCAGATTAATTTTATCGATGAGGCCAAAATTTTGGATGATTAATTCTTTAAGCATTGCCATATGCTAGCAGACAAAAGCTTTGTTGAAAAGATAGAAAATAACACTAATAAAATTTATCCTATTGAATCTGTTAAAGAATTTTGATATATTAGCACACTTTTGTTGGCTACCCGAGATACCGAATGGTGGGTAGCTAGAGTACAATTTATTGCTGGCTTAGCTCAGTTGGTAGAGCAGCTGATTTGTAATCAGCAGGTCGGGGGTTCGAAGCCTCTAGCCAGCTTTTTAATATTGTTGAGACCAGCTTTTTAAGATATTTCGGGCAGTTACCCAAGTGGTCAACGGGGGCAGACTGTAAATCTGCTGCGCATGCGCTTCGGAGGTTCGAATCCTTCACTGCCCATATTTTCCTTCCTTTCCCATGATTAGCGATATAAGGGGTTGTTAAGGGGATATCCCCTTAAGGATGGCGGAGAAATTTAAGGGAAGGGTAACAGCGAGTCCGAAGGACGAGCGTCATAGGGAAACCGTTAGGTTTCCCTTGAGGAACGAAGTCGAACGCTTTTAAGTGAGACGAAGTGACGCGGGCGTAGTTCAGTGGTAGAACTCTAGCCTTCCAAG
>CAZHGK010000083.1:7897-8204 GCA_964532095.1 uncultured Planctomycetales bacterium
TTAGGAATTCCGACGAATAGGAGGAATTACTGGGCGAGTGGCTGACCGAAATGAGTTTTGGTGTGCAAGCAGTAAAACGAATGGAGGCACCGAATCCTTCACTGCCCATTATAAAATTTTTTCCACGGATTTTATACGGAGATCCAACGCCAGGAGGGGTTTGACAGTTCCGGCTTGAGCGAAGCGAATGTCGGAACGCCAGATGGGGAACCTGGGTTCCCCAAATGGGGAGCGACACCGTCCGATCAAAAAGTTGTGTCGCGACGCGGGCGTAGTTCAGTGGTAGAACTCTAGCCTTCCAAGCTAG
>CAZHGK010000084.1:0-8173 GCA_964532095.1 uncultured Planctomycetales bacterium
CTGGCCGTTTCTTGCCAACCTATGTAGCGACGGAAAAAGACGGTGGTAAAGGTATCTTTAAAGAAGATCCTTTCCAAAGCTTGGACCAAGATGGTGTGGGGATGCTTGTCAAATTAGGGATTGAACGTGGCCGTATGACCCGTCCAAATATCAAGATTGGTATTTGTGGGGAGCATGGTGGTGAATCAGAAAGCGTCAAATTCTGTCATAGAGCAGGGATGAATTATGTGTCTTGCTCGCCATACCGCGTGCCGATTGCCCGTTTAGCAGCAGCTCAAGCGGCCATTGCACAAAAAGCAGGTGGCAAAACCAAGAAAGCAAGTAAGAAAAAATAATGGATCCAATAAAAGCGTATCTTAAAGAAATAAAAAATATCAAACTTTTAACTGCCGAGCAGGAAGTGACCTTGGCTCGTCGGGTACAAAAGGGTGATAAGAAGGCCCGTGAGGAAATGATCCGGGCTAATTTAAGATTGGTCATCTCTATCGCTAAGCGTTATGTCAATTTGGGCATAGCGCTTAGCGATTTGATTGAAGAAGGCAATATCGGCCTCATGCGTGGGGTCGATAAGTTTGATCCTGAAAAAGGTTTTCGTTTCTCGACTTACGCAGCTTGGTGGATTAAGCAGGGGATTTCCCGTGCGATTATCGACCAAGGGAAAATGATCCGCGTTCCTGTGTATTTAAATGAAGAAATTATTAAATACCGTAAAGTGGTTGAGAAATTAAGCCAATCGCTTAAGCGTCGTCCTTCCCATGCTGAAGTTTCCAAGAAATTAAAAGTTACCGTTGATAAAGTCAAAGAGCTAGAAGGCGCCATTACAAAAATGTCCAGCTTGGATGCCCCAATTGGTGAAGATGGGGAAGGTCAAGTCCGCGATATTATTGAAGATGAATCATTAGCAGCGCCTGATGAATCGGTGGAATTATTTTTCACCAAGGAACGGGCTCGCGGGATTTTAGATTGTTTAGATGAGCGTGAACGCGCCATCATTGACATGCGTTTTGGTTTGACCGACGGAGAGCAGCAGACCTTGGCCCAAATTGCCCGGACTCTGGGGATTTCACGTGAACGGGTGCGTCAGATTGAAGAATTGACCATGCAAAAATTAAAAAAGATCTTAAAAGAACGGGAAAGCGGCGAGGATAATTAATATGGCAATACTTAAACGTAAACCAATTTATGTTTTAATATTACCGCGCTTTGAAGATATTTTTCATTCGTTTTACACGGGTGAAATTACCAAGGGTGTGAATTTAGCTGCCAGTCGTTTGAATGTGGATTTTCTGGTGCATATTACTGACCGCAGCAATCATGATACCTGGCTTGACCCGACGCTGTTAGATCGTAAGCATGTCGACGGTATTTTATTTGCAGATATTGATAACGATTTGGAAATTGTCAAAAAAGCGATCCGTCAAGGCATGCCGTGCCTGGTTTTAAATAACGTGATCAATGAGCCGATCAATTACATTGCCGTCAATAATTATAAGGCAGCGATGCAGGTGGTTGAAGAATTTATCAAGCTGGGCCACCGTAAGATTGCAACCATCGCTGGTGATTTGTCCACCCAGGCAGGGGAAGCGCGTTTGCAAGGGTATCGGGATGCTTTAAAAAAGCATAATATTACGGTCAATGAACATTATGTGGCTAATGGCGGGTTTTTACGTACACCAGCACGCAAGGCTGCCCAGGAATTGGTGGCTTTAAAGGACCGTCCGACGGCAATTTTTGCAGCTTCAGATGTGATGGCTTTGGAAGCTATGGATGTGCTTAAGTCTAAAAAAATCAATGTGCCTAGCGGCATTTCGATTTGCGGGTTTGATGATAATCCATTAAAAGCTCATAGTCCTGTGCCGTTAGCGACGGTGTCACAACCTTTAGTTGAAATGGGCCGTTTAGGTTTGGAATTACTCTATCAAATCAGCCACGGCAAGGCCAAATTGCCTGTCAAAGAAACATTGTCTGCCAAATTAATCAAGGCAGAATCCATGTGCAAGGTTTCTTAAATGAGAACCCAAGACCTTAAAAAGCATATTCGGGATATTCCAAATTTTCCCCAGGAAGGGATTATTTTTAAGGATATTTCCACCTTATTGAAAAATAAGGAGGCGTTTAAGAAATCAATTGATGTGTTAGCTAAGAAATTTAAGAAATCACGCATCCAGTACATTGTTGGGGTCGAGGCGCGTGGTTTTATTTTTGGTTCTGCCTTGGCGTATAAATTGGGAGTAGGCTTTATCCCTGTTCGTAAAAAGGGCAAGTTGCCTTATAAGACGACCAGCGTCACATACCAATTGGAATATGGTTCAGATACTTTAGAAATTCATGAAGATGCTTTGCCAGCAAATTCCCGTGTACTGGTGGTGGATGATTTATTAGCGACGGGTGGAACAGTTAAAGCAGTGACGGATTTAATCAAATTACAAAAAGTCAAAATTGTTGGCGTGGCTTTTGTTGTTGAGCTTCAGTTCCTCAAAGGTAAAGAGCGCCTGAAAGATCTGCCAGTCTATTCCGTCATCCAATATTAACCTTTATTGATGCCCATGACGGTTCTTTCGCGGTTTTCCCAATTCTATATTTCTTGCTTTATTATCTGCATTATTCTTCTTGCGGTCCTGTGCTTTAGTTTGTGTGCAGGTCCCCGACAATATTTAAATTGGTCTGATACGATTGTCTTTGTCAACAATTCTGCATTAGATCGTTTGGATGTGCCACACCTTAAGGCAGTATTTAACCAAAGGATTAATGGTTTTTATACCCCGTTGGCAGGCTTAACATTTCTGATAGAACGGCAATTGTTTGGTTTAAGTCCCGTCGTAAGTTTCCTTATTAATTTCTTTTGTCATATAGCAACTGCGTTGGCAGTTTTATTTTTCTTGCGACGGATCAATCTGGGGGTTGTTACTTCGTTATTGGCGGTTTTGTTGTGGGCGGTGCATCCAGTCACTATTTCTTCTGTTGTCCATATTGCTAGTCGTGCTCATATCTTGTCCATGCTGTTTGCGGTATTTGCGGCTATTTATTATTTTGACCGGGGGGGAAGGTTTTATAGTGTTAAGGCAATTATCTGTGCTGCTTTAAGTATGATTGCTAGTCCTTTGGCAATGATCCTGCCGGGGATATTTATGCTTTTCCCGTCGCAGTTTAAGATATTTAGCAAGGACTGGTGGATTAAATTGGTGCCGTTTTTAGTTTTGAGCATCATTACGGTATGGATTAACCAGCAGGCGCTGGTATTTAATGATACAGGTTTATTGGCGGGTTGTTTAAACTCATTGTGGGCGGTGACAGCATTAACGGGTCAATGGGTACTGCCTTTAGTTGTCTTGCCTTTGAATTTCTTTCCAGATCACCAGAATTTTTTGCTTATCAATCTTGTGGTGATTTTGTTGGTGATGGTCATATTCGCTCGTATAAAATTCTTAAGACCAGCGGCCATGATGGCAGGCATATATGTGCTTAGCATGTTTCTTGTTGGTTTATTTAGTTATTGGATGCCTGGAATATTTTTCTGTGCCCAACGCATGTATGTGCCGGGACTATTATTGGCTATTGCATTTGCCGTCGGGATTAGGCATTTCTATCGATATTTGTTTTCTCAGGAATATTTTCTGGCTTATGGCTTATTAGGAGGAGTGGGGGTATTAATTGTCGGGTTATGTTTATTAAGCATTGATCAAAGCCACATTTGGCGTTCTGAATCCAGGTTATGGCAGTATCAGGTGGCACACCAACCCAATACAAAAACATATAATTATTTGGCTTTGTCCTATTGGCAGCAGCCTGTGTACCAACAGGCTATTACGAATTATCGTCTGAAGCAATTGTGGCAGAATAAGGCTGAAGACAAGCAAGGAGAAGAAGCTCTCCGTCGGGTTAATGAATTAGTCATGTTATTGCAGAAAGGTATTCATGCCAACAGGACGGATACGGACAGTTATGTGAATCTGGCTCGGTTATACCAGCAGGCAGGAGATTTAGAATCTGCAGCAGCCTGGTATGAAAATGCATTAAAGGTAAATCCGAAAGAAAAGAGTGCTTTGCTAAATTTAGGGTTGATGCGAGAGCAAGAAGGGGATGCTGCCAAGGCGATGGTGTTATTTAATCAATTGCTGGCTGATTATCCTGATGATGAAAAGGTTTATGTGCAGTTAATTCGGGCATTAAATATGGCAGTCGAAAAGCATCCTAAAGATGTGGTATATTTAGAAAAGAGGGAAGAGGTGGTGGCTTCCTACGAACAGCTATTAAAGCGAAATAAATATACGGCTGTTGATTGTTATAACTTGGCGTTTTTGTATGAACAAATCAGTGCCTGGGACCAGGCGGAACGGTATTATCATCGGGCTATTGAGATAAAGCCTAACTATCCTCAGGCGTGGTATAAATTAGCTGGGGCATATCAGCATTCCGGGGACTTAACAAATGCTCTGGCATCTTATCAGCGTTTTATCCATTTATCGCCGGGGTATGCGCCAGCGTATATGAATTTAGGGATTATCCATAATGCTTTAAATGATGTGGATAAGGCCCAGTATTATTATCAAAAGGCTATTGATATTGATCCTAAGAATGCGGATGCTTATTTTAATTTAGGGTATTTGTTAGAATCAAAAGGGCAGTTGCAGCAGGCCATTGCGATGTATGAACAAGCGATCGATAATGATGGCCGTTATGCAGAAGCGTATTATAATCTAGGGAATGTGTATGCGTCCTTAGGGCAGACAGCAGAGGCGATTGCTTCATATATAAAAACAGTGGCAATTAATCCTAATCATCAAAGTGCGTATGTCAATTTATCGATATTATCTTTTAAGGCGAGGGATGTTCAGGGAGCATTGCGCTATTTGGAGCAGGCGCAGTTATTAGGCTACTCCCCGCCGGCGGAATACTTAAAAGCATTAGATATGTATCGCAAGAAATAAACGCGGACGAGTTTTAGATGGCGATGTAAGGGGTTGTTAAGGGATAACAAGAAGTGAGCGGACGAGCCCGTAAGGGCGAGGACGCAAAAGGGGTATGGGGAAAATGTTTCCCCATAAAGGTTGGCGGATTGCTTTGAAGGAGGGGTTTGACCGCGAGTCCCGAAGGGACGAGCACCAGAAGGGGAACCTTAGGTTCCCCTGATGGGGAATGAGACGAACAAAAATGAAATTTTTGTGAGCGAATGACGCCCCCGTAGCTCAAGTTGGATAGAGCGAGACACTCCTAACGTCTAGGCTGACCGTTCGATTCGGTCCGGGGGCGCTTAATTAATTTTAGGAAATTATGCAAATATCTGGAACAGCAGTAGATTATTTAATTGCCTTCACCTCAGGGGTGGCCGTCAGTTTTACCCCTTGCGTATATCCTGTTATGCCTCTGACGGCATCTTTTATCGCCGGAGCCAATACTTCTGGCACACATCTTCGCGCATTTTTTATTTCCCTTATTTATGTATTAGGAATGGCCATTGTATATTCTGCTTTGGCATTATTAGCGGCATCCACCGGCCATATTTTTGGCCAATTACAAAATCATCCGGTGTTTCATATCATTATTGGCGTTTTATTACTCTTTTTTGCCCTCGCCATGTTTGATCGGGTGTCATTGCCTACATTTGGATTATCGACGCTATCTCGTGTGAAACCGCATAGTTTGTGGGCGGTATTTTTGTGTGGAATGACAGCCGGGTTAATTGTGGGCCCATGCACAGCGCCAGTATTAGCAGCGCTTTTAGTTTATATTGCTTCCAAACAAAACATGGTGCATGGAGCGTTGTTGATGTTTGTCTTTGCCTATGGCGTCGGGTTTTCGTTGATTTTAGTAGGAACATTTAGTGGGCTGTTAAGCCGTTTGCCAAAATCAGGGGTATGGCTGGTGCGGATTAAGCAAATTGCTGGCCTGGTTCTTCTTGCTCTGGCCGCATATTTCTTGTATAAAGGAATTGTGGGAGGATAAAAATATGAACTACCTAATTATTCTAATTTTCTTATTATTTCCAGTTAATAGCTTTGCCCAGAATGACCAGGGTAATATCCAAGAAATCAATGAAGTAGGCAATGTGGCCAATGAAGAATTAAATGAGCAGGCAGAGCCCGAGGTGGATGAAGGGTACGGCAACCAGGACGAAGAATATTATAATAGCGACGAGAATGTTAATTTAGACAGCGAAGATATTAATGAAAACACCGTGGCACAAAACAAGGTTAATTCTGCTTTGTAAGGCAATTGTCTTTTTTCTTTTAGTTGTCCCTGCATGGGCGATCGACCATAACAAGGCTTCAGCTCCTTCAGCGGATATTTATAATAAAGCAGTGCGCCTGTACGAGGGAGGGCGTTGGGCAGAAGCTAAAGAATATCTTCATCAATACCTCGCCGAGTATTCAGAAACTCCGCTATACATTACCTGCCTGTACTATTTAGGATATTGTTACCAACAGTTAGGTGATACTGTTGAGGCTTTATCTATTTATCATAAAGTCATTAACGAAGCAAAAGATCAAGACGCTTTCTGGATTGAAATGTCCCAACGCCGCATTAATGAAATTAATCTTTTAAATAAAGGATTAATAGGCTAGATTAGGGCCTAACCAGCGTTCAACTTCCTCGACAGTCATGCCTTTACGACGGGCATAATCTGTCACCTGGTCTTTACCAATTTTCCCCAAAGAGAAATACTTGGATTTAGGGTGGGCAAAATAATGGCCTGATACGGCAGCTGTGGGCAACATTGCTTTGCTTTCTGTTAAGGTGATGCCGGTATGTTTGGTGGCATCGAGCATGGCAAAGAGAAAATCTTTTTCTGTATGGTCAGGGCAGGCAGGGTAACCTGGCGCAGGTCGAATCCCCCGGTAAGCAATATGGATTAACTGATCATTAGTTAAGCGTTCATCCGGGCTATATCCCCAATATTCCCGACGGACAAGTTCATGCATCAGTTCTGCAAAGGCTTCGGCTAAGCGGTCTGAAACAGCCTTGGCCATAATGCTTTTATAATCGTCATGATCAGCTTCGTATTCTTTAACTAATTGATCTAAACCATCGCCAGCAGTTACGGCAAATGCACCCAAATAATCTTTAACGCCAGTTTCTTTAGGGGCGATATAGTCAGCTTGGGCGAGTAGGGCTTCACCAGGACGGATATCTGACTGTTGGCGCAGCGAGTGCACAACGCCTAGGACTTTCTTACGTGTATCGTCGGTATAAAGTTCAATATCATCGCCAACGCTATTCGCAGGGAAGAAACCAATTACGGCATGGGCCTTTAATAAACCTTTGTTGATGATTTGGGCAAGCATGGCCTTGGCATCAGCAAAAACCTGGGAAGCTTGTTCACCAATGACCGGATCTTTTAAAATTTGAGGATATTTACCTTTAAGTTCCCAGGTAATAAAAAATGGAGACCAATCAATGCGCTCAACAATTTTGTTTAAATCAAAATTACGAAATGCCCGTACCCCGAGAAAAGAAGGGGTGGTGATTGGTATGTTTTTCCAATCACAGGTGAATTTACGCTGGCGTGCTTGCTCAATAGGGATAATGGTCCGTGTGGCATAACGGCTTTCATGTTCGACACGCAAAGCGGCATATTCATCAGCTGTTTTGGTGGCCAATGCTTTTTTAGCGCTAGGATCCATCAACGCACGGCAAACCCCGACACTGCGTGAGGCATCTTTGACATGTATGGTGATATCTGCCTGATATGAGGGAGCAATTTTAACCGCGGTATGGTTAGGCGAAGTGGTAGCACCCCCGATTAATATCGGAATATGAAAACCTTCGCGTTGCATTTCCTTGGCCACATGCACCATTTCATCTAATGAAGGGGTGATCAGGCCTGAGAGGCCAATCATATCCACATTATTTTTACGGGCTTCTTGTAGAATTTTATCGCAAGACACCATCACCCCAAGATCAATGACTTTAAAGTTATTGCAGGCGAGGACAACGCCGACGATATTTTTGCCAATATCATGCACATCGCCTTTAACGGTGGCCATTAAAATAACACCGGCATTTTTTGCTTCTGCGCTTTTTTCTTGTTCCATGTATGGCATTAGATAAGCCACAGCTTTTTTCATAACGCGGGCAGATTTGACAACCTGCGGCAAAAACATTTTTCCTGCACCAAATAAATCCCCGACAATATTCATTCCGTCCATGAGCGGGCCTTCAATGACGTCTAGGG
>CAZHGK010000085.1:0-6477 GCA_964532095.1 uncultured Planctomycetales bacterium
CTGTCAGGCTTAAAAGATCTCCCCTGGTGGCCTTGGGATCATGCAGGGCTTCCTGTAACAAGGGTATAGCATGTGCTTTATTCGAACGATTCAAATCAATCGTTGCCCAGATTAAACGTCCCCGCGATGTCAGAGGCCTTTGGCTAAAAGCCTTGATAACTGCCCCTTCAGCCAATTCGATTTCATCTAACTCTAAATAAATTTCTGCCAGGCGCTGGTAAATCTGTTCTTGAGGAGGCAGCCATGTTTTGTCTTGGACTTTTAAATCCTGACGGATGTACCCTTGGATCATTTGGCCATAGGCATTGGTCAATGCCCTTAACGTATCTGTCCTGGTAACTCCATATGGCTCCCAATTCTCTCTAAGATTATACTCAAGCCTTTGGGCCCTCTGATTTACTTCATAATAGGCACTGCTAAAAATACTTTCTTCGCCTAAGGCCCGCCATGCCTGCTCCTGCAACTGAACCGTTTTAGTGGTTTCAGATTTTGCTGGTGCATTTTGTGCATGGACAGAGCCAATGACTAAAAAGACCAGCAATAACAATATAGCCAGAATATTTTGCAATGGACCTGTAGGCTTAAGCCGCATTCCGTCTTGATTATTCGCTTGTATAATGCGCTTAAAAGCTTCCCGTGCATTTGTGTGCGATCGAATGAATTCCGCTGTTTGCGCGTTAACACCTTGAGGGTCATCAGGATTTATGATATGACGGAATGCATTGTAAAAACCAACGCCCCTTAAGACCTTTAAGTCCTTCGCCTCTCCCTCGATCCTTGCTGCTGACATTCGAATAATGTGTGGAGACTCATCCGCATCTGCTGGCCGTATGGTTGAATAAAGAGGGCCGCTTTCATTGTGCAATTCGATGACAAATTCCCCAATCTGGCCTTCTCCGGCATTTTCCCGACTGGCTTTCTTGAGCATGACCATCAGGGTCTCAACGGAATCTCCATCCATGCCTTTCTGGCCCTTTAAAACATCCCTCCAATAAAACATGCCAAATACCTTGCGGACAAAAGTATCTCTTAGGGCGGCAGGTAACATGCCCATAGCCATGTTCATGGGTTCCATGAATAAATGCTGTGCCTGGGGCCCTGGTAAAAAGGAAGGTAGCGTGAATCTAACCATATGTTCCGGGTTTTCGCACAAGGTAACCCTTAGGGAAAAAGATTTTTTCTTGGGAGGCTCCAACCCTTGCCACTCTAATGGAAAATCCTGGGCAACATTGGCCTGTATCCCCACCATCGCATCGTCGGAAACATACGGACCTTTCTCGAGACAAACCAGCCCTTGCGTTGATTGCTTGTTTACTGGCCTTGCGTGCCAAACATTACCTTCTCCTTTCTCAATTTGAATATTCTGGTTTTCAGATCTTTCGCACTGGACTATAATTTTCTCCTCATCAACTTTAAATATCTTAAACTCTTTTTGGGGAAGGCTGTTTAACACATCCAGGGCGGCATTCAAATCCATAATCCATATGCGATCAGAAAAATGGCCTTTTACCTGTGCAAACCATTTAATAATCACATGCATTGGTAGATACGTATGCTCTAATACGTCATACAGCGCCTGGATAAGGCAATTGCTTGAACGTGGGTCTGCAAAAATGCGGGCATGATTAACTAATTCTTCCCTGTTCATTTGACATACCACATCATCGTCATTTAAATGAACAGTTGCCAAATTAAGGACAATCCCGAATAGCCTGCATCTAAAAGATTTTCCGATAATCAGCTTCCATGCTTCATGGGCATGCGACTGTGTCCATTGCACATCAGGAATTAATTCCCATTCGTCTGCTGGAGTTCTCCTGCGTTCATGTAATTTTGTCGCAAGGAGAAAATTGAACAAACAATCCGGATTGTTTGCGTCAACTATAAGACAGGCCCGCCTTAACGCTTCATCCCCTAAAATTCCCCCAAACTGTTCTTTTAATTGTTCAAGACGGGTTTTTTCGGCATCGTATGCCCCGTCCACCGGATAACCATCAAAACGATAATAGACCTTAAGGGCCATGTCGATGCATTCAAGCTGCTGCCTGATTCCTGCCAGGTTATGCTCCCCGTTACTGGTTAGCTTTTCTACTGCCTGTATGATTTCTTGATATTGCCGTTTCCTTAAAAGGACAAAAATATAATCTTCCCGTTTGGAAAGATCCTGTATCTTATTTTCAACAATATTGTAATAAAATAAACTGTCTTGTTTTGCCCTGCTGACTAGTTGATGAGCCTTCTTCAGATCGTTGCCCTCAAAAGCTTTCCTGGCTTCTTCCACTTCGGTAACTATGGCTTCAAGATTTTGGTCTGGGGAACAAGCCTGGGCCACTGCCCTTAACCCCCGTTTTGATACCCCTCCCTCTAAAATGTCATAAAACCAGGCCGCTGTTTTGGTGCGTGCGTCATCAGGAATCTCCTTTCCTGATACAATAAAATTTTGCAAATATGTTAGTAATCTCGCCAGCTTCCGCTGTGATTTTATAATCCGTTCATATATGGAGTATTGCTCCCTTGCTTCATTTAAAGATTTTCTCATGGGGCCATCGAACTGTCCCAGGGATAAGGATTGCAATTCGATTGCCTTGTTGCCCAATGCCCCTCGAGGAATAACCAGAGACACCTCTCTGTTCTCGTAGTTCTTTTCTTCCACCAGTAACACGGGACAGCAAGTATAATAAAGTGTCATTGTCCTTGCTTGTGCGCGCTGCCAATCCAACGTATCCCCTGAATATTCCTTAAAACAGATCACTTCATAAGCCCTTGACAGGAGACGTAACGAATGACCAGATGTTCTTAGCAACGCAATGATCTCCTCCCTAAATTGCCCAGGGTCATCCAAATACCTTTGTAATAAGGTCATACGGGCTATAAAACTTTCCACCATTGTGGGAAAAATTTCACTGGTGTCTTTAGTGTGTTCCTTTTTGTTTCTTTCCAGCTTCCCTACTAATTCCTGTATACGAACAACAAGACGTTCATTAGACAGCTTTCGCAAACCTTCGTACTGATTATTTTCCATTAACAAGGAGCATTCGTCGATGGGCCTCTGCAGATACTCTGCTATTTCCATAAAATCTTGCCTGTTAGAGGATCTTTTAATCAACATGGATGTCTTTTTCAATAATATCTCCATGTCTATTACCCACGCCTTGACCCTTAAATAATCCGGCTTGGAAGGACGTACAAACAAGGTTGCTGCGGCCAGGGCAAGACCTGCTGCCCCACCAGCAGCAGGGCTGACGGCAAACATACCGTGGCCATTGCCGTTAAACGAGACAAACATCCCGGCGTACCAGGCAAACCAAACACTGAAAGCTAATGCTAACACTAACAAAGAAACCATCAAAAACATCTTTGGCTTGTTACCTGATGAACCATTATCCTTACGCTGAATTTTAAATTTTCTTCCTATATCTCTTAGTTCCGATATTTTCAAACTTGGTAAGGCCGATAATAATGGTAACGCCAGTGCCCCACCCCCAAGCGGGATAAAATTCAAGAAAAATGCCAGACAGTTTAATTTTAACCAACTGCGGTATCGTAGATAAAAAGGAATGGATAGCGCCAGCCTTAATCCTCCTCCAGCTACACTTGTGATCAAAACTGCCCACAAAGTCCCATTCACATTCAGGGACATAATATATGGAACAAGGATGATTCCCTTTAATGGACGGGTAGCAAAATAAATTGCTAAATTAAAAGCTGTCATCCATGCAACGACTTGCAATTTCTTTTTGTCTAACCTTTTTTTCAGCTCAAGCACACAAACCAGTGTTCGGACATCATTTTTTATTTGCTTCCAACTTAAGATCAGCAAGGCTGGGATCAGAAGCATGCTCCCCCAGAAAAACTCTTTAAATAAATCAACATAGTCGTGAGGAATTTTATCAATCCCCACCAGGGACCATCCATCAATTACTGCTTGTATGAAAGGTGCTGGATTATTCTGGCTGGTGAACCCCCAACCGCTGAAAGCAGCCAAAAGGGTTACCATGATTACCCCAAGCCCTGACTTTCTCTTTGTTGTGCGAGCTTTTTCTACCAACAGTGCGTAGATTTGCTTATTACTAAAAAATGATTGAGGCAAATAAATTGATTGTATGCCTTGGGATTCTAATAATTTCGGAAAATCAATTGATGCTTGCGGGATAGCTTTGGTTAAGGCTTTTTTAAATTCTTCAAGCAGGATTACTTGGGAAATATAATTAGTTTTTCTCGCATGCAAGTTTTCTATAACGGTTTGGGCCCACAATAAAAACTTTTCTGTGGTAATTTTCTTCCCCATTCCTGCTTCGGCAACGGCAATAAAAATCCGTTTAAGCTCATAAACTGCTGCCATGCCAGGTATGGATTGCTGCCTTTCCCAATGTTCACGGCTATGGGTTTGCGGCCACTCACCAATAATATTTGTCATCAAAAATCTGTTGATTCGGACTTCCACTTGATGCTTGAAACACGGTTCCACTGTATTTGTCAGCAGAGCTTTTAACATCCTTGAATATTCTCCCAACTTCCCTGGATAAACCAAAACTTTGACATAACCCTGTCCTTGAACAACCTCGCATTTGTCATTGCCATAAAGACCGCTTCTTACTATCCAGTTGTGCGTTTCTGTTTGGATGTTCTTTGTAAAAGTTTCCCTCCTTCCTGCATCAGGGTCCAGAAAATCAACCGCGTTCGGCTTAATTCTTTGGATCAAGGAAATTGCATCAGATACTGTCATTTGACTACCGCTGTACTCAGGTTGAGCGGTCCGCAAAAGTTTCCCTGAATGTACCCGCATGCTCGCAAGCCAACGCCTTGCCTTCAATTGATACGCGAGCCATTCCTTAATATCCCATTTTGCCAAAGACGCCATGGCAGGAAAACCCCGACGGGTCAATGACCATTTAAGATCAAACCACAGATGTCGTCTGAAACGTTTCGAGTATGAAAGATTATCGTGCGCGTACGGAAGGAAATAATCACGAAGGTATTGCTGATATTCTTTGCCAGGGTGAAGGCTGATAAATTCATCTTCACTCCAGCCAGGGGCGATAAGAGGATTATCCCCTGTTTTAACAGCGTCGATATGTTTCTGGCGCATATCGTTTTGATAGCGCACGCTCGTGTACATCGCTAAAAACGCAGCCAATAAGGCAGCGATGACAGCCGGGATGGTTGTTCCCAATAAAGACCAGCCAAGGCTAAGACCTATGATTAAAAGTAAAAGCGCCAAAATCAAAAAGGCATTGTGGACGAACTGATGCCAGGGCAACATGGCTGGGCGGGCAGGCAAAGCTTGAGCAATTAATTTGTCTCCTCTCTTTCGAACTTCATCAAGCTTGGACGTGATCCTACATACAACTTCAGGCTGCAATTCTTTAAAAGCTTCTGAGATGGCGACGAGGGCAGGTTCTAAATACTCAACATCTGTCCCTAAGAAATCTTCTGCCTGTTTAAGATTAATCCCCTCGGACTTTTCCCCTTGGTACTCTCCTCCTCCAATTTGCCGGGCAATCATTAAACGTTCAACAACAACCTGATGCGGATCAATATTTTGCCCTATAGAATCATCGCCATGTTCTTGTTCATGTAGCGCATCTGCTAAAATATATCCAAAGGCTCTGACAAGATCATGCTTTATATTCCCATTTTTTGCAATCCTGCCAATAACTGCCAAAATAACCAGGGTGTTCATGCCGCCAAACAAATGCATTAAACGTGTCATCACGTGAGTTTCTTCAGAAAGGATTGCTATATACACATGCCGATATCTTGTGGAAGGCAAAGAAGCAGCCTTCACAACTGCATCCACATTCCAGTGCACGCTGACTTTTAATCCTTCAATAATCCATGGATAGTACCTGGAATTGAAGTGTGTCTTTTCTAACAAGTCCACCAGGCCTTGCACAAAATCCGGGTTTTCCTGGCTGGAAATTTCCTTCCAAAGATGCAGTTGACTTTGATCTGCAATTAACAATTCAAGCAATCGCCCAATGCGGACAGCATCACCATGGATATCACGGGATAGGCGTCTTACTGCCTCACTCTGCCTCTCAACGCCTTCGCGTTGCGCCATATCGACCAACTGTCCCATCGAATATCTTTCCCCTGCCGGACTTGTTTCGTTTGAAAATACAGAATCTTGATCAAATTTTATTTTTAAATACCTGTGAAAAGCGAACCAGATGATTAAAACAACTACCCCCAGGGCTCCAATAGAAACAAGGAGCGAAATGACAGGATGATTATGCACCATATCCCACATCCAGAAACCAGGAACAAAGGTTGTAGGTATTTGTGTTGGCATTTCTGGTGCTGGCCACTGTTGCGGTGATTGTACAAAAGCTGGAACCTCGTTTCGTTTTGGGTTATAGGTAAAGGCGAGATTGCTTAGCCACAGAAAAACAAGAGCTGCCATACGATAATACTTTTCAGCTCCTCCTGCACTTAAAAACCTACTTAACACGTCCGGGCCGCTCTGGGGTTGGT
>CAZHGK010000085.1:6487-8161 GCA_964532095.1 uncultured Planctomycetales bacterium
CGTTCAGCATCTAATGTTTGCCACGCTCGCTGTGTAGCGTTAACACAATTTCCATTTGTATTTACTTGTGGTTGGGGCCTTGCTGTATTTTTGCCGGATTGATTTTTTCTGGGAGCTGGCTCATTAATTTTGACGCCTAATAATTCTTTGGCTAAAATCCTGATTCCTTTTAAATGGTTCCCTTTTTCATCTTTTCCCAAATAAGCTGGTGGCAAATTAGACAGCGTCCTGACCCCAGGATATTCCTTCAGTGGAGTTTCAAACAATTTTGGCGTTAATCGACGGATAATATCTTCTCGGGATAATTGATGATGGCTTCTCATCAGCTGCTTTACTAAAGAATTGACTAATATCTTGCGCGCTGGTTTGTCGATGAGCCCCCAATAAAATGACGCTGGTTTGGATGTTTGAAAATACCGGATTTGTTCCCGTTGTGCCCACGGAGCCTTAAGGACATATCGACCTAATGCTGTCACCCTATACGTATTACTATCACTTCTTGTCCTTCTCCCTATTTCTGTTATGACAAAACACCCCGCATTGACCAGTTTTTCGCAATTTGAATAGAAACCGGCACTCTTGTGCTTCCCCTGACTTATGGCATCAACCGTCAGTCTTCCCTTTTGGGCAAGCGCAAAAAGTTTCTCATTCTTCAAAACTTTAGCCAGCATGATCCGAAAACCGCCGTCATTGGTTGCTCTCTCTAATGGGATGAATAAAGCCATTTGCCACTGGCCTTTAAAGCCAGGTTCCATGGCCTTAAATATTTGCAATTGTTGTAATGCTTGGGTTGCTTCCTGTTCTGTGTGCTTGCCTGTTTTGGTTATTGCTTCGACGGTAAGTGTGCCTTCGTTTGCGGCTTCTAATAATTTCGGATCGTTGACGATGGTGGTAAACACCTGTTCCCATACGGGGATTGTAACTGCAGCTGGTGCGGATTGTCCCGTCACCACTACGGCACCTGCCAAGGCAACACATATCAACGATCCAATCATGGCTCCTGAAGGGCTGATGGTTGCAAACGGCAAGCGGAGGTCCTGTCCTAAAACATGCTCCGCAAAGAATAATATGGGAAGCAAGAATAAAATAATGGCCGAATAAATGCTTAAGCCCGTATATCCCATGGCAAAATTGGGTGGGGTACGGTCTTCTGTATAAGCCCATCCATCACCAAAAATCCCTTCCATCTGTACCTTAAGAACATCCACCTCTGACGCATACATGTAAAACCTGACCGTATCCGTTATATAATGGCGCATCGTGGAATAGCTCTGGCTAAATGTTGTTTGGTGAATGCTGGAATCCAAAGCATTGCTTTGTAAAACTTCCGTGCATAAATAACTGCTCAATTCCCTGACCCGGTCATCGTGCATTCCGTCGTTGTTATAATATTCCATGTGGATAAACATCTCTTTGCCCTGCGCCTGGTTAAGCTTAAGGACCTCGCGCGGCCTATACGCATTGATCTTTTCCCCGTCCCTGGTAAACGAAAAAGAAATATGTACGCGCGTCACATCCGTGGCCAAAGCTGTCAGGGCTGCCACATGCTGGTAGGCATATTCACGGTCATCAAAAGGCCATTGCTCTTCATCTGTCAGGTTTAACTTTAACGTCAACCCCATCTTCCTTTGAATAACCTTTTCTTGTGAAACCATCTGCTTATAGAGTTCTTCA
>CAZHGK010000086.1:0-8112 GCA_964532095.1 uncultured Planctomycetales bacterium
TTCCACGTGGGGCATGCAGTTTATTTGGCCTTTTAAGGCAGAATTTTTAATCACCTATTTGAATCCTGATTATAGCCAAACCATCATTGCCCGTAATAAACGGGATTATTTCTGGATCCAGGCGCGTACGCCTCAAATCCCGGAAGAAGATTACCAGCATTTGCTTAAGATGTTAGCAGAGCAGGGCTATGATATTTCCAAGGTGCGCAGGGTCCCTCAACAAAGCCAATGATTGATATCCCTGATTCTATATTTCCTACAGATAAAGAAGGCAATCAGCTTTGCCCTCGATGCAAAAAGCTTGTCGCTCAATGCGATTGTCCTAGCTACGAAGCCCCCAAAGCCAAGCCTAAGAAATATATCCCGTCGATTCGCCTCGATAAATCAGGGCGCAAGGGCAAGATTGTCACGGTGATTGCAGGTTTGTCGTCGAGTGAAGAAGATTTAAAGCAGTTGTCTAAAATGTTAAAGACCAAGACGGGCAGCGGCGGGACCTATTACGTCAAAGATGGTCTTGGGATTATAGAAATACAAGGGGACCATAAGCAGGTGATCCAGAAAATCCTCGCCTTTTGAAGCCTTGAGGCAGAAGCTTTACTTAGCATTTAACCGTGGTACACTAAAAAAAGTAAATTTTAATTTAACTTAAGGAAAGGAAGACGTGTATGGCTACAAAAATTCAATTGGGAGCTCGGGTTATTCTCGGATTGATTTATTTTGTATTCGGAGGTATGGGCCTAGCCATGGTGCTTGGGTTTATGCATCCGCCACAACCAGCCATGCCAGAAGCAGCAACCGCCTATATGAAGGGAATTATGGGCAGCGGCTATTTTCTTCCTTTGCTTAAGATTACAGAAACATTATTCGGATTTTTGTTATTAACCGGCCTTGCCGCACCATTAGCTCTGGTTGTTTTAGCGCCAGTCACACTGCACATTTTCTTATTCCATGCGTTTTTAACGCCAGGGTTGGAAAATTTGCCTCTTCCTGTCATCATGCTTATCTTACATATTGTCGCCATGATCACGTATGGGAAGGCATACAAACCAATGTTTGCCAGGTCTTAAATAACACCACGATTTTGGGCTTAGCATATATTGACACATGCGAATTATATGTTACACTTGTAACATAATAGTTACAAAGGAGGCGCATGCGTTTTAATATAGCTATTAAAGATATTCTTTCTTCGCCCGTCCGACTGAAAGTAGCAAAGTTTTTACTTACCCATGAAGCTCCTATGAGTGAGCGGGAAATTGCTTCCATTCTTAAGGTTTCTCATATGAGCATTAACAGGACAATGACTGAATTGATGGATCTTAATTTTGTTTATTACAAGAGCATAGGTAAGGCGCATGTTTGGACGGTTAATCAAAAAAGTTTTGCTTATCAGCTTATTAAGAAAATAATCGACGTTCTAGATTCTTTCCCGTCCCCTTTAATTGAATTAAGGAAATTAATTTTAAAGCACCTCTCATCCAGCAAAGCGTCACGGTTGCTCCTTTTTGGGTCTATTGCAAAAGGTGAAGAAAAGTCGGATAGCGACATAGATCTTTTGATTGTGGTTAAGACAGAAAAGGATAAAGATAAGCTTGAACCACTGTTAGACCAATTATCTTCTGATTGTTTAGACATTTTTGGTAATCGCCTTTCTTCTTATCTTATGAGTGAGAAAGAATGGAGAGAAAAGAAAACCATGGGCGTCATTAAAGAAGCGCAAAAGGGAATAAATTTATATGATTCCTAAGTTTAAGACGCGGGATGTTCCAAAGTCCCAATATGCAAATTATCTCAAACGGGCACAGGAATGTTTAATAGCTGCTCAACTAACTTGTGAACGTGAAGAATGGAACTCCTCGGCGATAAATTCAATTCATGCGGTAATTTCCCTTGCTGATGCGATGTGCGTTTATTTTTTAGGTAAACGCCATTCTGGAGAGAATCATAATGATGCGGCAGGGTTATTTAAATCCATTAAAGATGACGAAGATACCAGCGCTAACGCAAATCGAATTATCCGTGTCTTACGAATGAAGAATATGGCAGAATACGAGGAACGTTTGGTGAGTCGAGCAGAAGCAGACAAAATACTAAAAGATGCCCAGCGACTTTTTGAATTTGTAGAAAAGAGAATTGTAAGATAATGTCCGATCCTGTAATTGATTCAGAAATAGAACGTAGACGAACGTTTGCAATTATTTCACATCCCGACGCTGGTAAGACCACACTGACTGAAAAGTTATTGTTGTATGGAGGAGCCATTGGCTTAGCTGGTTCTGTGACAGCAAACAAGCGGCAAAGGGACACATCTTCCGACTGGATGGAATTAGAAAAAAAGCGCGGGATTTCCATTTCTTCAACAGTTCTGCAGTTTGATTATGACGGCTTTCGTTTAAATCTTCTAGATACCCCTGGGCATAAAGACTTTTCTGAAGATACCTACCGTGTTTTAATGGCCGTAGATGCGGTGGTGATGGTGATCGACGCTGGTAAAGGGATCGAGACCCAAACCCGTAAGCTATTTGAGATCTGCCGCAAAAGAGGCATTCCGATTTTTACCTTTATGAATAAACTTGATCGTCCATCGCGTCCGTTGTTAGGGCTTATGGATGAATTGGAAAAAGTTTTAAATCTAAAAGCATATCCAATCAATTGGCCTTTAGGCAATGGCCCCGATTTTAAAGGTGTCTACGACCGAAGAAACAAAGAAGTGCATATGTTTGAGCGCCTAGCCAAAGGAGCTTTTCGAGCACCTGTGTCTGTGCATGATTTGAACGATCCGTTTGTTAAGGATAATCTGCACGAAAGCGTTTATAAGGATGTCGTCGAAGAATTGGAAATTCTAGAGGCCACCCAGGGTACGTTTGATTTAAACCAGGTTTTAACAGGCAAGCAAACGCCGGTATTTTTTGGCAGTGCCGCGAATAATTTTGGCGTTGAACTGTTACTTAAGGGATTTCTGGAATATTCAACACGCCCATCGCCACGGAATTCATTAAATGGCGCCGTTGCGGTTAATCATCCTAAATTTTCTGCTTTTGTATTTAAAGTCCAGACGAATATGAACCCATTGCATCGCGACAAGGTTGTGTTTGTGCGCATCTGTTCAGGAAAATTCACCCGCAACATGGTAGTTAAACATATGCGCACGGGAAAAGAGATAAAGCTTTCAGATTCGCATAATATTTTTGGCCGCGACCGCGAAACAGTCAATGAAGCCTACCCCGGTGACATTGTCGGGTTTGTGACAAAAAATGATTTAAGGATAGGGGACACCCTCACCGAAGACGCTAATATTGTTTATGGAGAAATGCCCACCTTTGCGCCGGAATCGTTCGCGTTCTTAGAAAATGCCGTCACGTCGGGCTATAAGGCTTTTCGTAAAGGGATGGACCATTTGCTCGCGGAAAATATCGTGCAATCATTCCAATTAAAAACGCCTAAAAACAGCATGCCTTTATTAGGCGCGGTAGGCCCTTTGCAGTATGAAGTTTTGCAATACCGACTTAAAGATGAATATGGGGCAGATTCATATTTAAATCCCATGCCTTGGAAGGTCTTAAGATGGGTTGAAAGCCATACAGAGGCCCAATTGTTGCCAATTCTACCGACGGGCGCCGGGCTTGCTGTTGATGATCAAGACCGTCTGGCGATGTTATTTCCATCAGACTGGTCTTTAAAATATTTTAAAGAAACCCATCCCACCGTAATCCTTGTGGATTCTCCGGCAATTAAAATTTATCAGGCGAGTTAATGTTTCGGGCATTACGTCATCGCAATTTTTGTATTTTCTTTTATGGGCAAAGCATCTCGCTTGTCGGCACCTGGATGCAGCAAATTGCATTAAGCTGGCTGGTGTATCAGCTAACGAATTCTGCCTTGCTTCTTGGGGTGGTGGGTTTTAGTGGCCAGATTGCCACCTTTGCCTTAGCGCCATTTGCCGGTGTCATTGCGGACCGTCATCACCGTCATCAATTATTATTAATCACCCAATGTGCAGCCATGCTGCAGGCCTGTGTTTTAGCGGTGCTTGTTTTAACAGGCACAATCACCGTCTGGCAAATTATTGCGTTAAGTTTAATGTCAGGGATGATTAATGCCTTTGATATTCCTGTGCGCCAGTCATTCACGGCCGACATGGTAAACAACCACGAGGATTTAAGCAATGCTATTGCCTTAAATTCATCCATGGTCAATGCGGCACGCTTGATCGGCCCTTCCGTCGGAGGATTCTTGATCGCCACAGCAGGTGAGGGAATGTGCTTCTTGTTAAATGCCCTCAGCTATATTTTTGTCATTACATCCTTGTTGGTGATGCGCATTCCGCGAAAAGAGTTGGGAGCTAAAGGCAAGAAAGTATGGCATGAACTAAAAGAAGGTTTTCATTACACCTTTGGGTTTATGCCGATCCGCAGGATTTTATTATTGTTAAGCGTCGTTAGTTTAACAGCAGGAGGAGTACAAATTTTAATGCCCGTGTTTGCCCGAGATATTTTTCATGGAGGGTCCAAGATGTTGGGGTTATTGATGGGTAGCTCAGGACTGGGAGCTTTGATGGGGGCAATGTATTTGGCCAGTCGTAAAAGTGTTTTAGGTTTGGGCAAGGTGATTGTAGTTTCCTGTTTTTTGTTTGGCTTAGGGATGATTGGATTTATCTGTTCACCGTCGGTATGGTTTTCCATGGTGATGTTGCTTTTGTGTGGTTTTGGCATGATTGTCCAGATGGCGGCCAGTAACACCATCTTGCAAAGCATGGTGGAAGAAAATAAACGTGGTCGGGTGATGAGTTTTTATACCATGGCTTTTATGGGCATGGCGCCTTTTGGCAGTTTGCTGGCAGGAAGTTGTGCGCATCAATGGGGCGTGGCAACAGTATTTTTTGTCGGCGGGGCCAGCGTAATTTTAGCAGGCACGTTATTTGCCATTCAATTGCCCCGGATGCGGAAATTGATACGGCCAGTCTATATCCAAAAAGGGATTTTATTTGATGTCAATGGTCCGTAATGAGATAAAATAATTCCAGGTTAAGGATAAATCTTTTATCAAAGGATTCTTCTATGCTCTTATGGGAAAAGAAAATAATTGTTCGGGCAGCAATGGTGGTTTTTATCTGTGGCGTTGCGTTAAGTGGGAATTGTTTTGCTTCTGATATTGAAGTGAGCGGTATTTTCCTGGATGCTAAAGGCAACAAGGCCTTAATTAATGATGATGTGTATTCCGAGGGTGAAACTGTTTCAGGGGTCAGTATCGTTAAAATTACGGAAGAAGGGGTGGTGTTTTCCCGGGATGGACAAGAATTTACCCAACCATTAAACAGTATGCCTAAGCCAAGTTTGCATCTTCCTTCCTTAGGACAGAAATCATCACCTGCTGCGTCTTCTTCCTCTTCATCATCTTCTCCATCTTCATCTCAAAGCGCTTCATCTGGTGCGCAAACCACTTCACCGAATGTGCCAGGCGCTCCGATGAAAACATTATATGGTATGCCCATAGAAAAATTCTTTCCTAGCAAAGACACGCTTCAAAAGGAAATGGAAGATTCGATGCCTATGAATGCGTTAGGTCCAGGTGCAGCAGCGCAGTATTTGAAAAAGGCCCAAGAAATGCAAGGCAAGGCAGATGCCAGGCGTCAAGACATAGAAGCGCATATTAAAGAAATAGAAGAAAATTAGCAAAGCAGGTTAAAGGATTTTCTATGAACGTAGCGTATGCCCATGGATTTGTTGGAGGAATGATTATTGGTTTAGCTGCCGTTGTTTTGTTTTTGTGCAATGGCCGAATTATGGGTGTTAGTGGGATCACATCTAAATTATTAGCAAAGCCAAATAAAGATTTCTTTTGGCGGGCAGCATTTGTTTTAGGGTTAATCCTGGGTGGGTTTGTTGTTCAATTGAAATTTCCTGTCGATGTAGTGGTGAATTCTTCAACACAGGTATTGATTGTCGCTGGGCTTTTAGTTGGTGTCGGCACGGTGATGGGAAGCGGGTGCACCAGTGGCCATGGCATCTGTGGCATTGCCCGGATTTCTAAAAGATCAATTGTGGCAACAATTGTGTTTATGTCGACGGGAATTATTGCGGTCTTGCTTAAGAAAATATTTGGGGCTTGATATGGGCATTATTGCGGCATTGATCAGTGGACTTTTGATGTCTGTCGGCTTAATCATCTCAGGGATGGTTAACCCTGTTAAGGTTATTGGTTTTTTAGATATCTTTGGTCATTTTGATCCTACCCTGGCATTTGTCATGGCAGGGGCTTTGTTAGTCACAAGCATTGGGTACCGTTTAATATCAAAACCCTTATTGTGCGCATCATTTGATCTGCCCACGAAAAGCAAGGTTGATGCTCCGTTAATATTAGGAGCAGCTATTTTTGGGTGTGGGTGGGGATTAGCTGGTTTTTGTCCAGGTCCTGCCATTGTCGGTGTAGGTTTGGGGTTATCCCAAGCAATAATTTTTGTTCTCGCCATGCTCATAGGCATGTTTCTAGCTAAGAAAATCCTTCGCATATCCTAATAAATAAGTACTCCTACGTATATTCCTACGTAGTTCCTCCGATTTCCTTTCATCATCAAATGTAGGATATTAATATTAACATCTTAATATCTGATTATGATCTCAAAGACGAGTTTACAAATAGTTAAGGCTTTATTGGAATTAGCTGATCTTCCCGAGGGGGAAGCTTTAGGCGTTGTACGCATTGCCCAGAAAATCCGTGTTCCTCATAATTATTTAGGGAAGGTGTTGCAACGTTTGGTGCATGAAGGTGTTGTTGAATCACGCAAAGGGTTAAAAGGCGGTTTTCGTCTAGCTAAAACCCCAGAGACGATCAGGCTTTATGATATTGTTAGTGCTTTGGAAGATTTAAAAAGATGGGAAGGGTGTTTTATGGGCAAGTCTAGCTGTTCGGAAACAGCGGCATGTTGTGTTCACCGTCGGTGGGCTTCGGTACGCACGGCGTATATTGATTTTCTTAAGAACACCACCATTGCTAATTTAAAGGAAATATAAAATTTTTTAGATTTTAATCAGACAATCAGATGCGATTATACGTTGTGCCAACAATAAGGAGAAGGGTATGAAAAAGTATTGGATAGGATTCATTACAGTGGTTGTCCTTTCATTTGCAGTGTTGGGGTGGCAAGGTTTTGAGATTTACCAGCATAAGCCTCCCATTCCCAAAGAGGTAGTCACCAGCGACGGGCGTGTTTTATTGACCAAGGATGATATTGAAGGCGGACAGAATGTTTGGCAATCAATGGGCGGGATGGAATTAGGGACGGTTTGGGGACATGGCAGCTATGTAGCACCGGATTGGTCTGCGGATTGGTTACATCGGGAATTGAATTTTATTTTAAATGATTGGGCAAAAGAGCAACAGGGCAAAGAGTTTAAGGATATTTCTTCTGATGACCAGGCGGTTTTGCTTAGTCGCCTTAAGAAAAAAATCCGTACGAATACATATGATCCGGCAACAGATACAGTGACCATTGATCCTGTACGTGCCAAGGCGTTTGTTGATAATCAAAATTACTATGCAGATATTTTCTCCAACGGCCGCGCGCACTATGCGATCCCGGCGCAGGCTATGAGCGATCCAGCCAAGCTACACCAGTTATCAGCGTTCTTTTTCTGGTCGTCATGGGCAGCGTCGACGAATCGTCCTGGCAAAGAATATACCTACACGATGAATTGGCCGCATGAAGATTTAATTGATAACCGCCCAACAGGCGGGTTAATTGTATGGACAGGAGTCAGCATTATTTTTTTATTGGCAGGTGTTGGTTTTATGGTTTGGTTTTATGGTAGCCAGAAAAAGGAAGAGGAAGACAAGGTCCCTGCACAGGATCCCCTGGCCCAAATTGTACTTACAGCAAGCCAGAAAGTTGTATTGTTGTATTTTCTTGTCGTCGGACTTTTAATCATCTTGCAAATCACATGCGGTATTGTGACGGCGCATTATGGCGTGGAAGGCAATGGCTTTTATGGTGTGCCCTTGGCTAAATGGCTTCCTTATAGTGTAACGCGCACGTGGCATGTGCAGTTGGGTTTGTTCTGGATAGCAACGGCGTGGTTAGCCGCAGGGCTTTTTATCGGGCCAGTGATCGGCGGC
>CAZHGK010000087.1:0-8077 GCA_964532095.1 uncultured Planctomycetales bacterium
TCTGCGAAAGTGATTAAATATTTAGCGCGGGGTTACAATAAAGCTGGTCGTTAACGCAGAGAATGACGAAGGGTTGACAAAAGGCGACACGGCAGCTATACTTTTATTGTAGCTACAAATGAGACTACTTAAAAGAGGTGGGAATTATGAAAATTGCCATGGATTTACTGAAGGCAGATCATGTCGGAGTAAGAGAATTAAAAACACATTTATCCAAGAGGCTTAAGATCCATAAACCTTTAGTGGTTACCGATCATAGTCAGCCGGTAAAAGTCATTATTGCTTATGAAGATATGGTGGAATTGTTAGATATGTTAGATGAAGTGACCGATGAAGCGACGTTAGCTTTGGTGCAGGAAGGTCGTAAAGCAATCCAGTCTGGCGCTAAAGGTATCCCTGTTTCTCGGTTGTTTAATAAAATTCGGCAAAAATAGAATATGTCATATCAGGTTCTTTTTCCCACGCTTTCTGCTGAGAAGAAATTTGGAAAAACATTGTCTAAGGTCTTCCCTCAAAAGATCCGCACAGAAATTATTCGTAAAATCGAACTGCTTGCCCAGAATCCTCGTCCTATTGATGCAGGGTCTTTTAAGCGGCTCAATCCTCCCGTTGAAATTGATGGCTTAACCGCAGAATATCGTTTGAGAATAGGTGATTATCGGGTGCTTTATGATGTAGATGATCCTAAGAAAACCGTTTGGATTCTAGCTTTGCGTAAACGGAATGAAGGGACGTACTAAGTTCTTAAGAACTGGCGTTCTAGGAAGCTGTCGGTTAATTCAATGACCGTCGGGCGGCCATGCGGGCAGGTGAACGGATCGCGGCACGATAGAAGTTGGCGGCGCTGATGGTTGGCTTGCTCGGGGCTTAAGAAATCGCCACTAACTACTGAGGCTTTACACGCGCGTCTGGCTAAAGCCAAATGGTCCGAACGATTGCTGATTTGGCCAGCTAATAACGTGCGCAAGGTACGCTCAATATTTTTAAGTACCACCGGCTGGGTTTGCACAGCCAGGGTGTCCTGATCAAATAAATTTGTTTCAATACCCATACTGGCTAATTGCGGCTGCAAATCACTCCACGCCAGTTTTTCCTGAGGATTTAAACCAATCAATACCGGTGTCAACAAGGGTTGCACTTCAACAGCACCACGTTCCATCTGGTCTTTTAATTGTTCAAACATAATTCGTTCTTGGGCGGCATGCTGGTCAATTAAAAGCAAACTATTCCCATCCTCGAATAATTGGTACTTATTCATAAAATGTCCGACATAGCGGGCATTGTTTAATCGACTATTTAATGTTTTATCCGTCGCAAATAGATTAGGTTGTTGCCAGGCATCATGCTGCGGCGCTGCAGTGGATGATTGGGGACCCCAGATCATGTCTTGTGGGCTAATGCCGCAAGACATTGCCGCATTGTCACCCCCGAATGTATTTGTCGGGGATCCAGAAATATTCTCATCAGACGCTGGATTCCCGCTAGAAGATTGCGGGCCTGCCTGCCGGTCAGGCAGGAATGACGTAGCCGCATCGATACGTCTCGGTTGCCCAAAACGCATCAGCGTATATTCTGTTAATCGACGGACAATAGAGATAATTTTGCTCTCATCCTTGATGCGCACTTCACGTTTGGTAGGGTGAATATTGACATCAATGAATGATGGATCAATACGTACGTCTAAGACAAAAGCCCCGTAAACGCCAGGGGGTAAAATCATCTTATAAATATCATTAACAGCAAAGCTTAAAGATTTGCTGTCGACGGGGCGGTTGTTGACCATGATAAACTGCGTATCTCGACGGGGGCGCTGGATATTGATATTTCCCAAGACCATACCAACATAGATTTTTTCCTGAGGGTAATCCTGGGCCGTGTTAAGCAAGTCCGCACTTTTTAAATTCAAGACAGCAGCCATGCGTTCTAAGCGCGAGATCGCAGGGCGTGCATCCACCATGGAGCGGCCGTTATGAGTGACGGTGATCTTAAGCTGCGGGTAAATTAGAGTATACGGAATGACGATATTTAAGATTTGGTTCATCTCTGCCGTTGAATTTTTAAGGAATTTACGACGGGCTGGGGTATTAAAGAATATTTGAGATACCTGGATTTCAGTGCCAGGGTTAGCGATCGCAGCTGGGGTGATGTCGGTTTGTTCGCCTCCATGCACTTGCATTTGCCAGCCAGAAATTAGGGACGTCCCTAATTTTTCAGATAAATTAGGGACGTCCCCAATTTTAGTTTTGATGACTACATCGCTCACCGCACCAATCGAATATAAAGCCTCTCCACGAAAACCCATGGAATGCAGGGTTTCTAAATCGTCGATAGAGGTGATTTTGCTGGTGGCGTGGCGTTGGAATAATTTGGGCAAATCTTCACGGCTAATGCCGCAGCCATTATCTTTGATGACGAGCAATTCCTTGCCGGCATCTTTAAGCTGAATATCAATAACAGTCGCCCCGGCATCAATGGAGTTTTCCAGCAATTCTTTAATGACAGATGCTGGTCGGTCAACCACTTCACCGGCGGCAATCTTGGCAATCACATCTGGAGGTAATAATTGTACAGGCATTATTGATGTCCTTAGATCAATTGATTATTAGCTATGATGGGGTTTTGGGCAAGTTCTTGAGGGCCGAACTGCCCCCGCCACATGCCTCCCCTAATCCTAGATACATATCATCACCAACCACCTTTTCACGCAGCTGAGCGACGTGCATGTGTTGTGGGGGATGGGGGGTGTGAGGCCTGAAAGAATCTTGACCAACCACATCCAGGTTAAGTAATCAACTTTTTTAATTCGTTTAATTTGTTCAATGCTTCTACCGGTGTTAACACATTCACATCAATCGCCTCAAGTAAAGCACGTACTTCACAGGCAGCCGGGTCTTGAGTTGGAGAAAATAAACTCAGCTGCTTTTCTTGTGTGATGTGAGGCGAAGTTGTCCCCAGCTCCAGCTCAGACAGGATTTCCTTGGAACGGTTAATAATGCTCGACGGGATACCAGCAAGCTTGGCTACATAAATCCCATAACTGTCATCTGTCCCGCCCGGCACAATTTTATGAAGGAAGATAATCGTATCTTTCCATTCTTTAACAGCCACATTGAAATTCTTAATGCCTTCACGTTGCTCGGCCAAGGCAGTCAATTCATGAAAGTGTGTTGCAAACAAGGTGCGCGCCTTTTTTGTCTGCAGGTATTCTGCCAACGCCCAGGCCAATGACAGCCCGTCGTAGGTTGAGGTGCCGCGGCCAATTTCATCCAAGATAATCAAGCTGCGTTCAGATAAATTGTTAAGCATATCGGCGGTTTCTGTCATTTCCACCATAAAGGTGCTTTGCCCCTTGGTAATATCATCATGCGCGCCGATACGGGTAAAGATTTTATCGACGATGCCAACGCGTGCCTGGCTGGCTGGGACAGGAGCGCCCATCTGCGCCATGATGACTAATACGGCGCACTGGCGGATATAGGTGCTTTTACCAGCCATGTTTGGCCCTGTTAAAATAATCAGGCGGTTATCACGGGTATCCAAACAAATATCATTAGGAATAAAATCATCGCTGATATGTTTTTCAACGACGGGGTGCCTGCCATCACGAATGTCCAAGGTGGTTGTATCATCAATCTCAGGAAAAACGTATTTAGGCAAGCCAGCCAGCTGACTTAAAGACAGGCAGCTATCTAAGGTGGCTATCTGCTGGCAGAAGCGATGAAGAAGGGCGCTATCATTAAAAATGGCTTGTTCAATTTCTGCAATCAAGGTTTTTTCAATGCGTAAGACTTCATCACGGGCTGTTAAGATTTTTTCTTCATATTCTTTAAGCTCAGGGGTGATGTAACGTTCGGCATTGGCCAGGGTTTGCTTGCGGATATAATCCGACGGGGCCTGGGCCAGATTGGATTTGGTAATCTCAATATAATACCCAAAGACATTATTAAATCCTACTTTAAGCGAATTGATTTTGGTGCGCTTAATTTCTTTGGCCTGGAATTCAGCAAGCCAGCGTCGGCCGTTTTCTTGAAGTTCACGCAATTGATCCAAGGCGGTGTTGTACCCGGGACGGATGATCTGGCCTTCAGGTGCACCCAAGGGCATGTCCGGATTAATGGCGCGTTCCAATAAGCTACGTAGGGAAGGGACATCAGAAACAGTCAGTAAGTCATTTGAAAGAGGTTTTAATAATTCAGACACAATAGGTGCGCGCACTAGCGCCTGGCGGATGTTAAGCAAATCCTTGGCCTGCCCGCAACCGGAAGAGAGGCGTGATAAGCTTTTTTCAATATCAGGAAAATTATTTAAGGTATTAGCCTGGTTTAGCCCGTCGGTGATGGCCATGTGGGAACTTAATAGCTGTACCGCTTTTTGACGCTTGAGGATATCCCCAGCATTTTTTAATGGATGATAAAGCCAAAAGCGAAATAACCGACGCCCCATCGGTGTGATTGTCTTGTCTAAGGTGTTAAGTAAAGCCGGCATGTCCAAGCCATAATGGGCAGCTGGGCTTAGGTAAACATAATCATCATTGTGGTAGCGGTTTAAGCCATTGATATGTTTTAAATCCTGCTTATGCATGGATTTTAAATATTCCAGCAAGGCACCGCTGGCGGATTGAGCTAAGGGAAGCTCGTCGATACCAAAGCCACCAAGAGAGGAGGTGTTAAAATGCCCAAGCAGTTTTTTGCGGGCCATATCGGCGTTAAAGGCCCAGTCGCTAAAAGGAGTAAGTTGGGTGTTCTTGGTTTTCAGCAAGGGGTGATTAAATAAATGTTTGATTTGTTCTTCATGGCCTTCAGGATATAAGCATTCGGCAACCGGCATTTTTGCTAAGAATCCGACGATGGCGGAAGCATCTGTCTGGTTTGCAGAAATAACCCCACCCGTGGTATCGGTAAAAGCAAAACCATATTTGGAATCTGTGCCAGGGACAATGGCGAGCAGGTAACGGCTTTGAGGGGCATCATCAAAATAGGTTCCAGCGGAAATCACCCGGATCACATCACGTTTAACTAATCCTTTCGCCACAGAAACATCCTCAACCTGTTCGCAGATAGCAACTTTCTTACCAGCTTTAATTAAACGGGCAATGTAATTATCCGCCGCATGGTAAGGCACGCCGCACATGGGGATTTTGCCTGTCGCTTCCTGTCCACGAGAGGTCAATACCAATTCTAAAATACCGGATGCTTCTTTAGCATCGTCGAAAAACATCTCATAAAAATCGCCTAGCCGGAAAAATAAAATGCAATCCTGGTAGCGGGATTTGATTTCCTGGTATTGCCGAAGCATGGGGGTTGCAGTTTGCATACTTAATTAGAAGGCAGGATTTGCTGTAAAAGTTTTAAACCTGTTTTAACACCTTCACTTAAAACTTCCTGTCCGCCGAGCATAAGCAAGCTGCTGGCAGAGAAATTTGGCTTTACCTTTGGTTTGGAAACAGGCCCTGTGATGGAAATATCAATAATGCCGCGAATTTTAGCAGGCATCAAGGCCTGGGTATTAAGATCATCGGGGGCGGTGATGCGCATGTCAATATTCTGGTCAAACCCCAGGCTGCCCTTGCCCATTAAATTGACTACAGGGCCGGATAATTGCAGGTTGCCTGTGGTGGCCTTGAAGTCTGCCACATCAAAGTTTGCCTGCACATCGTTAATTAAGATATTGGTATCCTTGAAAATTAATTTTAAGGGTTCAAGCAGGCCTTTTAATAATTCCACGTCGATAAGATAAGCATCACGGATGGCCAGGGAACCTTTCCCGTTAACTTTTAATGGTGCTGTTAAGGGGGCTTTTAACATGGATTTTAAGTAAAAATTACCGCGCACATCCTTATTGATCTTTAAATCACTCATTAGCTGTTTAATGTCGACGGACTCGATGTTTATTGCTGTTTCTGAAGGGAAGCCATCTTTAGTTAAATCCGCAGTGCTGACAGAATGGATGGTGCCTTTACAAAATTGGGCATCGAGGGTGGCGTCATTGATACGGTTTTCTTTTTGGTTAATTTTGATGCCAATGTCTTTAAATTTAAGGCCGGTTGCTGTTAACAGCTCGGGGCTGTTGATCGTCGCTGTGCTAGTCCATTCCTTCCAATTATCTGCGGGGCCTTTGATGGCAGCATTGATTGCGACCCGTGCGGTTGGCTTAAGTTCTGCCAATGGTTTTTGTTGCTCGGCAGGCAGAAGGGTCAGGATGTTTTCCAATTGAAAATCTGCCGTTGTTGTAATATCTAAGGAAGGAGATTTTCCTTCAGGCAGGTTCACAGTTCCTTTAGCGTCGAAGGAAATAATATCCAGGTATTTGCCGGTTAAGGTATTAATGGTTACTGTTTGCCCTTCCTTGGCAATATCTGCATTTAATTTAACCTCAGGCCCGTCTAAGGAGGTTTTTATTTTAGGGTTGGCAAAATCATTTAACTGGCCAGCCAAGGTGTATTTCTTGCCAAGATAAGTGCCATTAAAATCATTCCAGCGAAGGGAATTAGGCGTAGCTTGAAGGTGCCCGGAAATTCCCGTGGCAGACTGATTAAAAGTGCTGGAGGCAATATCCACATTATTTAAATCAACGGCAGCATCGATCTTGGCATTTAATGGGTCCATGGCAGGGCCATTAAACCGCAGGTTGATCGACGAGGTTCCGGCAACAGTTAAGCCATAGGTTTTAAAAATTTCAGGGACAAGGTCTTTAATCTTGGCTAAATTTAAATCAGTGACATTAGCTTGAATGTTTAGTAAGGGGGTTTTAAATTGCTCAACGCTTCCCTGGATGGTGACAGGACGGTCTAAAACTGTGACACTCATTTTTTCGATGGTCAGGGCATCGGTCTTAAAATTGCCGGTAAAATCAATATTGTTAAAGGGGCCGTAGGGGAAGCCTGTTGCAGAAGCATTCGTCGTGCTTACGGTTCCGGCATAGCTTAGCTGGTCAGGTGTTTTAAGGGGCACGGAAATATTGAATTTAAATGCAGGGTTGGCCACAATGATCTGGTCTTTGTTTAAGGCCACACGGCTGTTTTGGATATCGCCGGTCAATGCTGCTTTTAAGCTGTCATTTCCGACGGTAATGGCAAAATCAGATAAATGCAAATCTCCGTCGGCCACAATTGGGTCATACTGGATTTTGTTTTGGCTTGCTGTTAATTGGCCGGTGAGATTAATTGCCGTCTTATCCTGTTTTGCGTTAAGGCTAGCTTCGCAAAGTTTTATTTGAATGGTTTTTTGATCAGGCAGGCGCACTAAAATATCATTGGCAGTGATTTGGGTTTGTATGGCCATCGCTTCAGGGGAATAAGAAAAACTTTTAATCTCAGCTTTTATTTTTCCGGAAACAAAACCCTGAGGACTGTTGATGGCAAGGCCAGACAGGTCGGCAATACCCGAACCTTTAAGGCCAGATTTATTATAAGAGAAATCGCCGTCGGTCAGATTGACAGAACCTTGCAGGCGAAGGTCTGCTATGCCAAGGTCAATAGTATTGATTTTCGCATTTCCTTTAACAAGTATTTCGTCAGGGGAATAATCAATATCCGCATCCACGTTTTCTAAGAGGCCGTCGTTTAATGAAAGGCCAGGAATGGGGCCAAAGAAGCCAAGGTAGTCGCCAGGCTTGATATTGTGCAGGGAAATTTGTCCGCTGGCAGTTTTGTTGAGCATTTGATAATGGCCATTAATAGCAATGCGGCCCTGCTTTTGGGGAATATCCAATGATCCTTTAACCGCAATGCCTTGGTAGGACAGGCCAACTTTAATATCAATGTCTTCGATGATCTCGGTCATAGGATGCGCAGGGGTGGTATCATCCACGCGTAATTTGCCATTAACGATATTGACGCCCGTGATAGAAACAGCGACGGGGGCAGGCTTATCTGTTACAGGGGGTGATAGTAAAGGCAATAGGTCAGAGAAATTCCAGGTGTTGGTATCCTGGCGGATAATATGGGCATCAGGTTCTTCAACCGTCATAAAGGGGATGGTGATGTTCTGTTGTTTAAATCCCGGAATCCAGACAATCCCAAAATTGATTTGTTTAGCCTGGGCGAAGACAACGGTGTCGGAATCTTTTTGGTAGATTT
>CAZHGK010000088.1:0-8005 GCA_964532095.1 uncultured Planctomycetales bacterium
GCAACTCAGCGGCATCTTCAATGGTAATAATGCGTTCATTATCTGGAATAAATTGGGAAACAATATTTAAAAGTGTGGTTTTCCCGGCACCGGTCCCTCCGGAAACAATGATATTCTTGCGGCCAATAACACAGGAATTTAAAAAATCCGCCATAGGTTGCGATAAGCTATGGAATCTTGTCAATAAATCTTCGACGGTATATCTGTCTTGTGAGAATTTACGAATGGTGATCATGGGCCCATTTAATGACAGCGGCGGGATAATGGCATTGATACGCGACCCGTCGGGTAAACGTGCATCCACCATGGGCGTTGATTCATCCACGCGACGGCCTAAAGGGGCAATAATGCGGTCAATGGTCGCTCTGACCTGCTCATTAGAAATAAAATTGCGGTTGGTTAAAATAATTTTGCCACGTTTCTCAACAAAGATCTCGTCCTTATTGTTAACCATGATGTCGGTAATTTCTTCATCGGCTAAAAAATCTTCCAAAGGCCCAAGGCCTAAGGCTTCGTTGACGATTTCCCTTACCAAGCGTGAACGCTCCTCGTGGGAAGAAATAAATGAACCTGATGCTTCTGCTAAAAGATCGGAGACAATTTTTTCTGCAGCTTTGCGGATGTTAGCAGATTGTAACGGATCTGTTAATGCTTCCGTCGATATTTTCTTTAAATTCATGCGCTCAACTAGGCGATGATGGATAGCTTTCTTTAATTTAATAACTTCGTCTTCTTCTTTTTTAAATCCTAAGTTAACTCCTGCCAAGGCAGGGACAATGCCGAATTTCTCCCAGAACTCATTGCCTTTTTTGGATTTCTCGTCTGTCGCCCTTACCTTGATAATGTCAGAGGAAGCCACAAAAATATCTTTTGTTTCCATCTGTTCGGCAATATCAATAAATGCTTCTGCAACGGAAGATCGCGGACTATCAATGACACAGGGAACCCCTCGGTTTAATGCAATCCCCACGGTTTTCCCGTCGGAAGGAATCAGGGCAAAGATATCGCAGGCTAAGGCTGTTTTCACTTCTTGCCAGGCAACGCCTCCCCGGCTTTCGGCGCGATTTAAAACCAACCGTACCATTTTTAACGGATAGTGCATACTTTGGATAATCTCGAGCGTTGTCTTAACTTGATACACCGCTAAAATATCCGGCGTTGCCACCAATAAAATCAAATTGGTTGTATCTAAAACGCTGATGAGCGTTTCGCTAAAGACATTGCCTGCATCGACGACAATATAATCGTAAAGCTGGGAGGCTTTCTTAAAAAATAATCGTACGTTTTCTGGGGTGATGTGCCCTGCTTGACGGATATTGTTAACTCCGGGCAGGAAATCAATGCCGCTGGCGTGCTTAAAAACAAAATTCTTAATTATGTCTGGGGTTTCTTTGCTTTCAATGGCAGCTAAAAGATCGACGAGGGATTTGCCTTGGGCGATATTAAGCATGCGGGACATGTCTTGCCCTGCCTGCAAATCTAGGTCGACTAAGAGGACTTTTTTATTCCGTAGGGCCAAGGCACAGGCTGTATTAACACCAACGAACGTAGTTCCAACACCGCCTTTGTTGCTGAATACTGTGATGATTCTGCACGCCATGTCTGCTTCTCCTGATCAATAAAAAAACCGTGGCACAATATTTAAGCATTGTACCACGGTTTCATATTTTGTCATTAAAAACAGCTGGGTTTAGTAGGAGGATACTACTGTTTCAGTGCTATTTTTTGTTAAGTTGCCATGACTATAGACAATTGGAACTGTCACAACCAAATCTTCATCGTTTTCCATGCTCGACGGAAAAGATTCATATGGGGCGACAATCTTGGCTGTGTTTAAGGCATCCTTGTCAAAAATATCATGGCCTGAGGATTCAACCACAGTAGCATTGGCCAATGTCCCGTCTTTGAGGATTTGTAAGCGTAATTTAACAGTCCCTTCCCAATTGTTTTCCAATGCTTCGTAAGGATAGGAAATTTGTTGGGAAATTTTCATTTGAATAGAACGAACATACGGGTTCATTGGTGGCGAAGGCCTTAACACCGGCGCTGGGCGCATAGGCATTGCCTTGCTTTCTGTTTTTTGTGAAACCGAGGCGTCTTTAATAATGTTTTCTTTTGGAGCAACTGCGCCTGATTCTAGGGGTTCTTTTTCGTAATTTTTCTCAATGCTTTCTGTAAATTCTTTAACTCGTTTAGAAGGAAGAACTGTTTGATCTTTGGCGTATTCTTTTTTGCTTAAGATTCTTGGGGTTAAAGCTACCACCAGTTCCGTATCTTGGTCAGGGGTTGAGCCTGTGGATGTTTTTCTAAATAATACGCCTGCAATAGGAATTCTACTTAAAAATGGAATGCGTTTCTTGGACACTGCATCATTATGTTTAATAAGACCCGCCATAACAATGGTTTGATTGTTGTCCAAAAATAATTGTGTTTGTACGGTGCGGGTAAGAAAAGCCACGTCATTGACGACCTTGTGAGCATCATCAGGTTGGCTAATTTCAATTTTCAAAGCAATGTCTACCTTGCCATCACGGATAACGGGAGTCACCGTCATATCGATCCCATACTTTTTAAATTCCACGTTGTCTTGGGAAGATCCGCCTGATGCGCTGGTTGTAGTGGTGCGGATGGGAATTTCTCCCCCAACTAGAAAGCTTGCTTCCTTACCGCTGACAACAACTAAGCGGGGCTTGGATAAAATGCGAGCCTTATCATCTTTCACTAAAGCATTCAGAGCAAAATTAAACTGTGATGAACGATTAAAATCACCAAATTTAAACCAATCCTTGACCTTGCCTGTAGCAGGAACATTGGTTTCATCATAATTGACATTAGCACCGTCCACCAGGTTAGATCCAGTCCGGGTATTCCAATCGACTCCTAAGTCTTTTTCAAAAGTGGAATTAACTTCTGCGACCTGAATATCCACCTGCACTAAATCATCGTTTACTTCTTCCTTAACAAGATTAATGATCCCGTCGGAATAGGAGCTTATTGCTTTTTCAAATACTTTTTTATCATCCTTGGATAACGAACCCGAGAGAATTACTTTCCCTTCTGTATCGCTGCTTTCTAGGGAAATTCCCTTGATGCCACTTTTATCTAAAACGTCTTTAATGCGGCTTTTTAAGGTGTCCAGGTTTTCTGCTGAAACATGGACGGAAACCGCACGCTTGCCTTCATCATCCCAAACAAAAACCGTGGTTTGCCCGGCTTTTTTGCCGACGATGCTAACCACATCATTTTTAGTGTCTGAGACATCGGCAATTTCTGGATTAGTGACAGATACCCGTGTCAAGTTGCTGGCGTCAATGGTTTCAATATCTCCAACAATCATATTCATGACTTCCCCTGCTGCAGAGTCCTGGGCCCAAACCATCCCTGGCATCGGCGCCACGCTTAAAAAACCAAACATAACTACCGTCATTAAAGAGATTGATTTCTTCATGGATTAAAGCTCCTTGCCACCTTTAAAAACTTGAATATATGGTTTTGCATCATCTGTTTTTGGGGTTTTGCTTGCGCCTGTTTCATCCGGAACATCCAACTGGTCGCCCTGGTTTTCTAAAACATAATCTGCCAAGGTTTTCCACGTCGATGCTTTGACCATTTGCTTATCTAATTCATTGGGGGAGCGCAAGGCCAATTCCAATTTACCGTTTTTATCTGAGAAAGCTAGCAAGCCTGCTTCTTGGGGATCGACGGCAAAAGTAACTTTTAAGCTATCTGCCTTTTGTTGTTCATCATAATAACCCGGTTCATCCATATTGGTATTCACTGCTAAAACTTCCAGGGATTGAAACACCATGGCAGTAACTGTCTTTTTCTCCTTGCCGGCCGGAACATCCAAGTGGGCAATGATATCCACAAAATCACCGGCATTTAAAAGCCCGCCAACAGCAGCTAAAGAATCAATTTGAACTGTCACGGCACGTTTACCTGCAGGAGTTTTATAGGAAAGCATGGTCTTGCTGCGTTTGCGCTCATCTTTTTTGACCTGTTGGCTGGCTGCTTGCGCCGCTGCTTTTGCCTGAGCATCCATCTGTTGCTTTAAAGATGCCAGCTGATTTTTTAAATTTTCTGCCTGCTCCTGTTTTACCTGATTGAGCTGCTCCGCAAAGGCAGCTGCTTTGGCATCGGATTCTTGTTTAAGCTGGGCAACAACTTCACGCTGCTTGGCTTCATATTGTTCGGACAAAACAGTTGTCTGATTATTGATCTCATTTTTCACATAATTGCTGGTCAATAGCACAGCAAAAACGCCAGCGACGACGCCCAGAACGATGAAGATCAATTGTTTTTTGTTTTCAATAGCCATACGATTCTCCTGCTTGCGACGGGTGTTATTGCTTTGCGTCTGGTCCGCCGATTAGCTCCTTGTTAACGTCTATGGGTGTTTTTTCTGCTAATTTATTAATGTGGTCTAAAATGGTTTCTTGTTGTTTGCGCTGGGTCAAACCGGATACCAGCTCGTCTTTAATTTGTGCGAATGGTTTGGCAACTCCACCTTTTTTCGCATCCACCTTAACAATATAAAATCCATCCGGGCCTTTAAACACCGAGCTCACACCGCCGATGTCCAAGCTGGCAACGGCTGTTTGCATGGCTTCAAATGGCGCTTTCACAAATGATTTAAGTTCTCCTCCAGCTGCTGCGGTTTTGCCCTGGGATTGTGTTTTGGCAATTTCTGCAAAATCCCCGCCTTGTAAAACCTGTACTAAAATATTTTTGGCAGCAGCTTCATCGGCAACAACAATTTCACGAACCTTCCACTCAACAGGCTCGACGAATAATTTCTTGTTTTCATTGTAATACTGTTCTGCTTCTTTCTCGTCGACACTAATGCCCTTTGTTAGCTGGGTGGCTAATTCTTGGACCATCATGGTGCGGCGAAAATCCTCTACCGCATCAACAATATCTTTTTGCTGGCCAATGCCGGTCTCTTGGGCATCTTTAACCAACAATTCCTGACGAATCAGCTCGTTAAGCAGAGCTTCCTTGGCCTTAGGATCTTTATCGTCAAAATCTGGCATGCCTTGTTTAAGCAAAGCCAAACGTTCATTAAATTGATCAATGGTCAGTGTCCAGCTGCCTACCTTAGCTAATACATCCTTAGGTAACGGTTGGTTTTGTGCAGCAGGAATTGCTGCTTCCTTGGGCTTTTCAGCTTGAACGGTTTTCTTTTCTTCTTTTTTGGGAGGATTAATCAAATCACAACCTGTCAAAGATATTGAAATCAAAGAAGTTGTGAATAATGCGCAGGCTGTTAAAAAAAAGCGATTCATGGTTTCCCCCTTATGCATACATGTAAGTATATCTGTTATTTTATGAAAAAGCAAATTTTTGACAAAAATTTTTAAGAAATATGTTGATTTTTACGCAACTCTTTTGTTTTCAATGACTTTTAACTATAATAAATCTTTTACTGCATCGCGTTCAGACAGAAGTTCTGCCAATGTCGCTTGGATTTTTTGCTTGGCAAAATCGCCATGCTCTAAACCTTTAACAATTTGCCAATTTTGGCCATCCGATATTAAGGGAAAGCCAAACATAATTCCTTCAGGTACGCCATAGCTTCCATCTGAAGACACTGCGGCACTAAAAAAGTCGCCTGCTGGTGTTGGGGTTATAATACCGCGCACTGTGTCGATAATTGCATTAGCTGCTGAGGCTGCGGAAGACAGGCCTCTGGCCTTAATAATCGCAGCTCCGCGCTTTTGCACTGTCTCAATAAAACTTGTGGTTAACCAGGCCTGTTCTTTTATCACATCCGTTACTGCCTTGCCGCCAATTTTAGCATTATAAAAATCCGGGTACTGCGTTGCTGAGTGATTGCCCCAAATTCCTACACGGCTGACATCTGTAACTGCCACCCCGGCCTTTTGCGCCAATTGTGCAACGGCGCGATTTTGATCAAGCATGGTCATGGCAAAGAAATTTTTAGGGGAAAGGTTTTTACAAACGCTTTTGGCAATATAGGCATTGGTATTGCAGGGATTGCCAACCACTAAAACCTTGCATGTTGGCTTTGCAGCGTCGGAGATTGCCTTGCCCTGTTCAATAAAAACACTGCCGTTGATTTTAAGCAGCTCGCCTCGTTCCATTCCTTCTTTACGCGGCACACTTCCTACGAGCAGAGCCCAATCAATATCTTTAAAAGCTGTGCGGCTGTCCGATGAGGTAGTAATTGATTTAAGCAACGGAAAGGCACAATCATCTAATTCCATCACTACCCCGCCTAAGGCAGGCAAAGCTTTTTCAAGTTCTAATAAACTCAAATCTATTTCTGTGTCTGGCCCAAACATTTCTCCTGAAGCAATGCGAAACAATAAGGCGTAGCCAATTTGTCCTGCTGCGCCCGTGATTGCAACCTTAATTCTTTTGGCCATCATTAATCCTTTTTTATAATTCCTGGTAATTTTCGACGGGCCTGCTTCACAACTGCCCGGTTTAATTGCGCATACACAATTTCTTCTTTGTCTGCGCTGGCCCTTATCATCACATCTCCCCAAGGGCCAATGGCCATGCTGTTGCCATAGGCCATAACCCCGCGCTTGTCGCTGCCTACCTGATTTGGGGCCAAAACATAACTTAAATTTTCAATGGCCCTCGCCCGTAACAATACTTCCCAGTGGGCCTGCCCTGTTGTTTTCGTAAAGCACGACGGGATAAGGATAATATCTGCTCCCTTTTGGGCATAATCCCGGTACATATCTGGGAAACGCAAATCATAACACACGCTTAAGGCCACCTTCCATCCGTTGACGGTCGCCATTGCCCCCTTAGTCCCTGGGCAAAAACAATCTGCTTCTTGAATTATTGTATCACCAAGGCGGGCATCGAATAAGTGGATTTTACGATATTTTGCCAGGATTTTTCCCTGATCATTTAATAAAACAGAACTATTAAAGGCTTTGCGTCCTGCGGCCTTTTCCCAAATTGATCCTAGCAGAATGTGAATTTTATATTTAGCAGCAAGTTGCCCAAACACCTTGGTTGTGGGCCCTGGAATGGTCTCGCGGGCAGAAGAGACCTGGGCTTTATTGCGGCTATCTCGACGATAGTTAAATATTTCTGGCAATAAAACAAGCTTGGCGCCTGCTTTCGCTGCTTTGATAATGCTCGTCGATGCCCGCAATACATTGTCTTCTTTTGAAGACGTGGCATTAAACTGGATGAGAGCTACTTTCATTAATTCTTTTTTAACATTTCGCCGTATTCCTTATAACACTTGGTATAAAACGGCTGTTGTTTTAAATTTTGTCTCCAGGCACTTAATTTAGGATATTCTGCCAACGAAATTTGGGCAATATCCGCAGGTTCAAGCATGGAAAACAGAACAATATCGGCGAGCGTCATGTTTTGAGCAACAATGAACGCATGTTTTGCCAGTTGAGCTTCGACAATGGGGAAATACATGGCTAAGAAATTAGCAGCATCGGTGACCGCAGCTTCATTAACCGGACGACCTGTGCGCGGAGCAAAAACCCTGTTAAAAACAATGGTTGAAACGTGAACACTCACGTGAAAGGAAACAAAATCGATCCATTGGTCAACGATCGCGCGTTCTTGCAAAGGCTTAGGATACAAACGCGATTCATATTTATCCGCCAAATATTTGCAGATGGTATTACTTTCAAATAAATAGAAACCTCCGTCATCCATAACCGGAATTTTCCCGACGGGATTCATCTTTAAAAACCATTCTTGTTTTTGTTCTTTATCTTTTAAATTAACAATTTTCCATTGATAATCAACGCCTAAATAACTGGCAAGCAAACGGACTTTAATGGCTGGGCCGGATAGATCGGAACCGTATAGGTTAAGCATGTGGACTCCTTAATGAGTCCCGCCTAGATGCGGGACGAAATTAACAATTCTTTTTTCAACGAAGCAGATTGTTGGGGACAAGGTGGTCAGGAAATTTAAAACGACCCCAGCGGGATTTGAACCCGCGCCGAGAGCTTGAAAAGCTCTTGTCCTGACCGGGCTAGACGATGGGGTC
>CAZHGK010000089.1:0-7843 GCA_964532095.1 uncultured Planctomycetales bacterium
ATGGTGGTCCGCGCAAACAAGAACGCTGATGGGATAGGTGGTCACATCTCCACTTTCGCCTCATCTGCCACCCTTTATGAGGTAGGTTTCAACCACTTCTTCCGCGCCCGCTCTGAAGCTGGTAGTGGGGATTTGGTCTATTTCCAAGGCCATGCCTCCCCTGGGATCTATGCCCGGGCATTTGTTGAAGGCCGCTTAAACGAACAAAATCTGGTTAACTTTCGCCGCGAATTAGCTGATGGCGGGGGTTTATCTTCCTACCCTCATCCATGGCTTATGCCCAGTTTTTGGCAATTCCCAACAGTATCAATGGGTTTGGCCCCTATTATGGGAATTTACCAAGCCCGTTTTAACCGTTATTTGGAAGACCGAGGCCTAAAAGCTAAGGATGAATACAAGGTTTGGGTATACATGGGTGATGGTGAATGCGATGAACCTGAATCTTTAGGCGCTTTAACCATGGCGTCTCGTGAAAAATTAGATAATTTAGTCTTTGTCATTAACTGCAACCTGCAACGCTTAGATGGCCCTGTACGCGGAAATGGGAAAATCATCCAGGAATTAGAAGCTTTATTCCGTGGCGCTGGCTGGAACGTGGTCAAGGTTGTTTGGGGCAGTGAATGGGATGATTTACTTGCCAAAGATACCGAAGGCTTACTTGCCCGCCGTATGGGTGAAGTGGTTGACGGTGAATTCCAGAAATATTCTGTTTCCTCAGGCGCTTATATCCGTGAAAAATTCTTTGGTAAAGACCCACGCCTCCTGGAAATGGTAGCCCACTTATCTGATGAACAAATCCGCAAACTTGGCCGCGGTGGCCATGACCCGGAAAAAGTTTTCGCTGCTTACAAAGCTGCTATGGATTACAAAGGCGCACCAACCGTCGTTCTTGCCCACACCGTTAAAGGCTATGGATTAGGCGAAAGCGGTGAAGGTAAAAACATTTCGCACCAGCAAAAGAAATTAAACGAGCAGGAAATGAAGGAATTTCGTTCCCGTTTTAATATTCCTGTTTCCGACGCTGAAATTGCAAAAACCCCATTTTATAAACCTGCAGAAGATTCACCGGAAATGCAATATTTGCGTGAACGCCGCAAGGCCTTGCAAGGTTACCTTCCCTCACGCCGCACGGAAATTACTCCTTTACAAACTCCGTCGGAAGAAGTGTTCGAAGAATTCTACAAAGGCAGCGAAGGCCGCGCCGCATCCACCACCATGGCGTATGTGCGCATCTTGGCTAAATTGCTGCGTGATGAAAAAATCGGTAAATTCATTGTCCCTATCATCCCTGATGAAGCACGCACCTTTGGGATGGAAGGTTTATTCCGCCAAATCGGGATTTATTCCCACGTCGGACAACTCTACGAACCTGTAGATTCAGATAGCTTGATGTATTACAAAGAAGCCAAGGATGGTCAGATTTTAGAAGAAGGCATCAATGAAGCAGGATCTATTTCTTCCTTCATTGCCGCCGGGACTGCCTACGCTTCTCACAACATTAATACCGTTCCCTTCTACACCTATTACTCCATGTTCGGGCCCCAACGCGTTGGGGATTTAGTCTGGGCTGCGGGTGATTTGCGTTGCAAAGGGTTTTTAGTGGGCGCCACCTCTGGACGCACCACCTTAAACGGGGAAGGCTTGCAGCATCAAGATGGGCACACCCATCTTTTGACATCGACGGTGCCAAATTTGATTTCCTACGACCCGGCATTCGCCTTTGAAATCGCCGTCATCATCCGCGACGGGATTTACCGCATGTATGAAAAGCAAGAGAGCGTATTTTACTACCTCTCCGTCGGTAATGAAAATTATGCCATGCCTCCCATGCCAGAAGGCGTTAAAGAGGGAATTCTTAAAGGCATGTACCGCTTTAGCAAATCCACCAAACAAAGCGAACTGCGCGCCAATTTACTCGGCAGCGGTGCTATCATGAACCAGGTGCTTGAGGCCCAGAAAATCCTCGAGGAAAAATACAATGTATCGACGGATGTCTGGTCTGTTACCAGCTACAATGAATTGCGCCGTGAAGCCTTGCATGTGGAACGCGAGAATTTACTGACTGGCAAAACCACCAAACAACCCTACATCACCCAATTACTCAAAGATGAAGGCGGTATTTTTATTGCCGCCTCTGATTATATGAAAGCATTGCCCGATGCGATCCGTAAATGGATCCCAGGCAACTTTACAGTTTTAGGTACCGACGGATTTGGCCGTTCAGAAAGCCGCGAAGCTTTGCGCGATTTCTTTGAAGTGGACGCCAAGCACATTGTCTGGGCAAGCTTGGTCACCTTGCGTGATGCCAAGAAAATAAACGACGATGTCTTGGTCAAAGCTCAAAAAGAATTAGGGATTAATCCAAATAAGTTAAACCCCATGGTTTCATAATACCTTGCGTCATCCCCGAATGTTTTTACACCCTCATGCCGGGTGTTCCCAAAGGTCGTCGGGGATCTAGTATTCTGGATTCCCGCTTTCGCGGGAATGACAAAAAGGCGAAGAAAGGATTTTATTGTGGCTGAACTTAAATTACCTGAATTAGGTGAAAATATTGTCCAAGGAACTTTGACTAAGATCTTAGTCAAACCTGGCGACGCAATTAAAAAAGGGCAAAATATCCTGGAGTTGGAAACAGACAAGGCTGTTTTGGAAGTCCCTTCCAACACCGACGGTGTAGTTGGTGAAATTTTAGTTAAAACAGGTACTGTCATTAAAGTTGGCCAACCGATTTTTAAAATCGAAACCTCAGCAGCTACTGATAAAACACCCGCGGCTCCTGCCCCTACTGCTAAAGCAGAAGCACCTTCCGCCGTCATTCCCGAAAGTAGTAATCGGGAATCCAAATCAGAAGCTGCTGTTTCTGGACCCCCGACAAAAGCATTCGGGGGTGACAAAATCGCACCTGCTGCCAAACAAATTCCTGTGCGTAAAGATATTCCTGCAGCCCCTTCTGTGCGTTTATTTTCCCGTGAAATTTGCGTTGATTTAGGCCAAGTGACCGGTTCAGGTGTTAACGGCCGCATTTCCGTCGAAGATGTTAAAAAATTCGCAAAATCAATGCTTTCTTCAGGAGTATCTGCAAGCGGTGGCGGCATTATCCAGCAACCATTGCCTAATTTCAGCAAATGGGGCACTGTTCGCCGTGAGCCCATGAATAATGTTCGCAAAAAAACCGCAGAACATTTATCTTATGCCTGGAACAGTATTCCTCATGTCACGCAATTCGATAAAGCAGATATTACCGAATTGGAAAAATTACGCAAACGCTTTACCAACGACAAACGCAAATTGTCCATCACCCCGTTTTTAATCAAGGTGATTGCAGCCGGGTTAAAACAATTCCCGCAATTTAATACCAGCGTGGATATGTCGACAAGTGAAGTCATTTATAAGGACTACATTAACGTAGGCGTTGCCGTAGATACAGACCGCGGCTTGATCGTCCCGGTACTTAAAAATGTCGACAAGATGAGTATTTTGCAAATTTCCGACGAGCTAACCGGCATTGCAGAACGTGCCCGTACCAAGAAAACCACCATCGAAGAAATGCAAGGCGGATGTTTTACCATTTCCAATCTCGGCGGCATTGGCGGCACATTCTTTACCCCTATCGTTAATACGCCGGAAGTAGCAATCCTGGGTGTTTCCCGTGGCGTTATGGAACCCGTGTATATGGAAAACCAGTTCGTGCCACGGTTAATGCTTCCTTTATCTTTGTCTTACGACCATCGCATCATTGACGGTGCTGACGGTGCGCGCTTTATCCGTTGGGTCGCTGATGCTATTCAACAACCTTTTTTGATGGATTTAAAACAATAACCAGTGTCACCCCCGAATGCTTGTGTCGGGGGTCCAGCATATCTTAAAACTTCTGGATTCCCGATAAAAACATTCGGGAATGACATAACCTGAAAGAACAATATGTCTACGAAATTAGTTGTGATCGGTGCCGGGCCCGGCGGTTATGCTGCAGCTTTTCATGCCGCAGATTTAGGAATGGAAGTCACAATCGTAGAAAAGGAAGTTAACCCAGGTGGCGTATGCACCTTTCGCGGATGCATCCCCTCTAAGGCCTATTTGCACGCTGCTAAAATCATGTCTGAAGCTAAAGAAGCTTCCATGTTCGGCATTGATTATGCCTCTCCTAAAATTGATTTGGATAAATTGCGTGACTGGAAAAAGAATATTGTCAGCAAATTAACAGGCAATTTGGGTTTATTGGCCAAGCAACGCAAGATCAAATACATCCAGGGCGATGCCTCGTTTGTAAACGCCACCTCTTTAAAGGTCAAGAAATCCGACGGCACTGTTGAAGATGTTGTTTTTGAGAAAGCAATTATTGCCACAGGTTCACGCCCTGCCATGATCCCTCATCTGCCTAAATCCCCATTCATTTGGGATTCAACCTCTGCCTTGGATATGGATGTCTTACCCGAAACGCTGTTAGTCGTCGGTGGCGGTTACATTGGTATGGAATTAGGCACGGTCTACCATGAATTAGGATGCAAGGTATCTGTTGTTGAAATGGCCGACGGCCTTCTAGCTGGCGCTGACCGCGATTTAGCCAATGTGCTAATCAAGCGCGTCCAATCTCGTTTTGCCAAGATCATGGTCAGCACCAAGGTTGTCAGCATGGCTGAAACTGCCAATGGCATTACCGTGACTTTTGCAGGGCCCGACGGAAAAGAGTTTAAAGAAGAATATAATCGCGTGCTTGTTTCGATTGGCCGGAAACCAAATTCCGAAAATCTTGGCTTAGAAAATACCAAGGTTAAGGTTACCCCTCGTGGATTTGTAGAAATCAATAGCCAACGCCAAACTGCAGAAGAAAATATTTATGCCATTGGCGATGTTGCCGGCGACCCTATGCTGGCCCACAAAGCCTCCCACGAAGCCCGTGTGGCTGTAGAAGCCATTGCAGGACACAAGGTGGCTTGGGAGCCGCGTGCGATCCCTGCTGTTGTGTTTACCGACCCTGAAATTGCCTGGTGCGGGTTAAGCGAAACTGACGCGCAAAAACAAGGCAAAGAAATTAAGGTTGCCAAATGGCCCTGGGCTGCATCAGGCCGGGCGCTGACCTTAAACCGTCAAGACGGATTAACCAAACTCATCATTGACCCTGTCACAGAACGTATCTTGGGTATGGGCATTGTTGGTGTTGGTGCTGGCGAGATGATTTCTGAAGGAGTGATTGCCGTGGAAATGGGCGCTGTGGTTAAGGATTTAAAATTATCCATCCACCCTCACCCGACGCTATCGGAAACAGTGATGGAAAGCGCAGACATGTTCTTCGGTTCGTCTGTCCACATTTACCGTCCGAAGAAATAAAACTCTTATACTACTTCTTCGGCGTATTGCTCACGCCCGACATTATTAATGGCTATTTGATCTAAGGGATATTTATCCTGATGATTTGCTGCACGCCGCTGCTGTTCCCGTGTTAATAAGCCATCCGCAAATGATAATGTAAAACCAACCCCTGAATAAATACCCATAATTTGAGGGATAAAGCCACGAATTGGTGCATTAAGTAACCATTCAAAAGCTTTGGGCACAGCTACATGCACGCCATCTCCCCGAAGGCTCATCTGCAAATATTGAGGATCAAAATCAATCCCCCCTTTGGCAGAACCAAATCCTGCTTTAGGGCCACTTAAAATCTGGTTAATCGTCTGTTGAAAATAAATTTTCCCGTTTTCCAAATCCTGCATTAACAAATTTCTTTCAGCAGCCCTCACATCTGATTCTTTAAGACGCCGCATATTCTTTATATAATCATCCACGTGACCTTGCAAATTCCTTAACTGGTGAGGCTTTAAATAGCTAATCTCGACTGAAGTGTTTAACTGATATAATGAAGACTTTAAAGTCTTGGGCATATCTGCAGGAATTGTTAACATGCCCAGCTTATTTTCTATCTCGGAAATTTGTTCCGAAAGCTTTTCGCTGGCCATTTCTCTGGCCTTTTGTAAAATCTTTCGTTCTTCAATTTGTGGCGCTAATTGATGCTGCCTTAATACAACAGCCCCCTTGGGAATTTCCTGAAATCTAGGCAATTTTCTTTCCTTAACTATGGGTATTGCTTCCAAAGCCTTGTTAACAGGTTGGTTTCGCTCAGATATTCTCTGAACCGCTGGCTTTACATCCGGAATATTTACCGTCGGAGCGCTAACTAAAGGCTTATATGTTATCGGGGGCATCTGATTTTGAACATTTGGCGTATCCTGCACAGAAGATTTCTCGTTTTTCTTATTTTCAACTGGTAAAACTGAAACTTGCGGTTTTTGCACAGTTTCAATTTGGGCAATTGTCTTTGGCGCAGTTACCGCCGCCACCACCTGTGTTTTTTGTGTAGAAATATTATTTGCTATAAAAATTTGATTATTCGTCTCTCCTTTACTTTCTTGTAAAGTTTTTACAGGTTTTGCAGGGGCAACAGGAGCGGCTTCTAACATTTGCTGTATGGTATTTTGTATACGCCGTACATTATTGGACCTTGTATTCACTATTTGTTCTATTCTCTGTTTCTGACGAACTTCCTTGTTCTTATCTACTTCCTGAAATTTATAATTGAGAAACCACACGCCAAGACCAAAAACTATAGCAACAGAAACCGCAGCTACGGCCTTTTTCCATATTGAAGAATTACCGCTTCCTGTTGCTCTCTTAGCAGGTGATATGGCCCACTTATTCTTCTTTCCAGTTTTCATTTTTAGTTGCCAAGCTGTTAATTCTGCCTTTTGCCTGGAATTCAATCCCGCACCATCTGAACCTGCCATAGCTTCAAGCTCAGCAATTCGTTCTTCAGGCTTTTGACCCTGTTTAAGCAATTGTTTAATTTCTTCCTCAGTCAAAAAGGCTTTTTGCCCTTCGGGGCTTAGTTTACTTAACGCTATAATGGCATCGACCCTTCGGGTACCGTTTGAACTGGCAAGATTTTCTTTCCAAATCCTAATATTCTGCATGAATAATCGTTTTTCTATTAGTAATCTTCTGATTCGGTCCCGCTGAGCTTCAGCAATCCTGGACGTCGATGCTAATAGCTGCTCATGAAATTCATTTGCTTGCATATTACCGATAAATTCCATGGCCTCTATAAGTTTTGGGTCATCTTCACTCTTTATCTTGCCCACAACAACTACGGCATCTGCCATGGAATTAACTGTCGGAATTGCATCTAAATCCACAACAGTTATCCCCTCTGGCTCAGGCCTTGACACTTGCGATGTTTGAAAAAGTTCTGCCAAGTATCTCTGGACTATTAATTTTCTACTCTTCTCATCTCTGGGCATAAAGGCTGAAAGTTCCTGAAACAAGGTTTGCCAGGTGATACCCATTTCTTTTGCTATTGGAAACACTGTTTTCATATCTATTCCAGCTTCAACCAATTCAACAGCAGACACCTGAAATCTCCATACCTTTCTATGGTTCTCATCAAGCTCTCGCGCCAATGCTGGATCAATCAACGCCTTGATTTGCGTTTTCAAATCCATTTCATTAAAATTTTCATGTTTCTTGTAGATCAGGGCAAGCATCTTTTGTCGATGTTTTTCTTGAGGATATAATTTATTGAATATTGACTCATCAATTTTCATCGCAGCGCTAGCGTTCAATGCTACAAACGTTTCGTCAAGTCCTCTAGCAAGAATGTCTATGGTAGCACCCTCATTTGATGTCGTATGAATGACCGCCCCTTCAACTCTCATCATTGCTGCGCTATATCCACCAGAAAAATATTTCCGTGAAACTACGCCAGATCCAGCACCTATTGGACCTGGCTCTTCTTTAATATAGTTATAGACCCCTTTTCTAAAGGCCTTGATGTATTCCTGGTAAATAC
>CAZHGK010000090.1:0-7832 GCA_964532095.1 uncultured Planctomycetales bacterium
TTCTGATGTTAATGGCAATGAGCGGCCAGGGATTGTTCATCGTCTAGACAAGGACACGTCTGGGCTTATTGTTGTTGCTAAAACCAATGTGGCCCATGCGCGTTTGGGCAAACAGTTTGAGAAGCACACAGTGATGAAACAATATGTGGCTCGTGTGGCAGGCATTGTGCAATTTAACCAGGGGGTTATTGATGCTCCTATTGGTAACCATGCGAAATACCATGACCAACGGGATATTGCAGAGGAAGGTGAAGGTAGGGATGCCGTCACTGTTTATGAGGTAGCCAAAAGATTTAAAGATTCTACCCTGGTGACGTTGTTTCCCCAAACCGGGCGGACACATCAGTTAAGGTTGCACATGAAGCATTTAGGCCATCCGATTTTAGGAGATGATCGTTACGGCCGTCGTGAAAGTTTCCCGCGTTTGGCCTTACATGCCCAACGTATTGGTTTTATCCATCCGACTGTGAAAAGTTATATGGAATTTTGTTGCCCGATCCCTAAAGAATTCTTAGAATAAGACTATGGCTAATAATCAATATGGAAAAACAGTAATTATTTTTACCATACTTTTTATGGTACTGCTTGTTTCTGCGACGAGCATTGGTTTCTTTTTATACAATAAAGAACGCCAAACCCGTATTTTCGTTGAGCAAGAGCGTGATGCTGCCCGGGAAACAATAAATAAACTGCAGGCAGATTTAAAGGAAGTTCGTCATCAGGTTACGGTTCTGGAAGACAAAAATAAAGAAGCTGATGAGAAAATTAATAATTTATTGGATGACGCCGAGCTTAACAAAGGCGTGCGTGATTCTTTAAAGAAAGATAATTCTTCTTTAAAGGAAGCTTTGGAAACTGCGCAAAAAGAAAAAGAAAAAATCCGTCAGGATTTAGATGGCATGCAAACTGCCATGTCCGCTTTACAAAAGAAATTAACGGAAGAAAAAGATCGTAGCAAGCAGTTGCAAGAGGAAATTGAGCAGGTGAGAAATCAGCAGTCAGAACCAATGGCTCCGACGGCAAAATCTGCAGCTAAATTAGAATCAGTGGAATTAAATAAAATTGTCGTCAATCCTCAAGAAGGAATTAAGGGGCGCATTTTAAGTGTTGATAAGGACACGGAATTTATTGTTTGTAATTTAGGGATTAAGCAAGGTGTTAAGTTTGGTGACATCCTTTCCGTGTACCGTGGGGAAGAATATTTAGGGGATGTGAAGGTGTCCCGTGTCCAGGATGAAATATCTGCGGCTGATCTAATCCCGCCGTTCTCCAGCAGCAAGGTTCGTAAAAACGACATAGTTGTCGTTAAGATCTAAACCTGCTATCATTTGTTCCTATGCAATTAATCGTTAAACCTGTCCATTCCTTAAAAGGCGCAATTGATTTGCCTGCTTCAAAATCGTATTCCATCCGGGCGTTTTTCATTGCCGCCTGCGGAGGGGTATCAACAATCATCGCTCCATCGAATTGTGATGATGCTCAAGTTGCTAGCGAGCTTTCCCAGGCTTTAGGATGCCGCATAACTCGTCATGGCAATTCGTTTATTGTCAAAGCAGCTCAAACTGTTGTGACATCCCGCACGTATTCTGTGAATGAAAGCGGCACATCATTGCGTTTTTTACTTCCATTATTATCCTTGCATGCTAAGTCAGCCCGCGTCGTTGGTCGAAAAACGCTGATCGGTCGTCCTAATAAACATCTATGTGCAGCTTTACGTCAATGCGGTATGGATATTCAGGGCGATGGTGATCGTGAGTCTGTGCCTATTGTGTATAAGGGTGGTGCGCTTCGCGGTGGGGATATTGCCATTGACGGCAGTTTAAGTTCCCAATTTATTTCTGCTTTACTGATTACCTTACCACGATTAGCAGTTAATAGTCGCATCGAGGTAACAGGGAAGGATGTGGTCTCTGCCGATTATGTAATCATGACCCGTCAGATTTTGAGTTTAGCAGGAATTAAAATCCAGGCCAAGGGCCAGAGGACATTTGTGATTAAAGGGAAACAAGTTTTTAAGGGCTTAAAGAATTTCTGTGTGCCGTCGGATTATGGTTTAGCAGCATTTACCATGGCAGCTGCAGCGCTCATCCCGTCGGAAGTTGTTTTGCGAGGCCATTTTAACGACAAGCTAATTCAATCAGACGGCCATATTCTTACGTTTTTAAAAACCATGGGTGTGCGTTTTGATAGAAGCTCTCAAGCTATTCGCATGAAGGGTCCATTTGATTTAAAAGGTGGAACATTTTCGTTAAAAACATGTCCGGATCTAGTGCCCATTATGGCAGTGCTGGCCCTGTTTGCTAAAGGGCCGACGAGGCTTATAGATATCCATCATGCCCGTGCTAAAGAATCTGATCGCATCAGTGATCTGCGTATGGAATTATTAAAGGTAGGTGCTGATGTTAGAGAATCGAGTGGGGCATTAACCATTCATCCGTTACCGAAATATAAATCAGGAAAAGTATTGGATGCGCATCACGATCATCGCTTAGCAATGGCTTTTACAGTGCTGGGTTTAAAGCTTGGTTGCCGGGTCAATGGCATAGAATCTTCTCATAAATCATACCCTGATTTTATTGCCGATATGCAGCGATTAAAAGCATTGCCTGTACCCAAAACTAAATGAAATTGAATAAGTTACAGCATTTCAAAGCGAAAATTCGGTTGACAGTGTTGGGGCTTTCATATAATATCGTTTATCAATTATGGCTAACAAATTCTTCCAAACAGTTCAAAAAGCTTTTCATGGTTTAACAGACCAATTCCTAGGTCTTTTTTCAAAAGACATGGGCATTGACCTTGGTACGGCAACGACCTTGGTTTATGTCAAAGGTGAAGGGGTTGTGTTGTGCGAACCTTCCGTGGTTGCTATTGAAAAAGATACCAATCGTGTGGTAGCAGTTGGAGAAGAAGCCAAGAAAATGTTAGGCCGTACCCCAGGCAGTATCGTGGCCATCCGTCCTATGAAAGACGGTGTTATTTCAGATTTTGAAGTAACTGAAGCCATGCTTAAGTATTTCATTCAAAAAGTCCAACCTCGTCGGTTTTTTAGTCCTACCATTGTTATCGCTGTTCCCTCAGGTATTACTGAAGTTGAAAAACGTGCGGTCCAGGATTCTGGGTTACACGCCGGTGCTCGTGCTGTCATTATTATCGAAGAACCTAAAGCTGCAGCCATTGGTGTTGGTTTGCCTGTGCATGAAGCTTCAGGAAATATGATTATTGATATCGGGGGCGGGACAACGGAATTGGCTGTTATTTCTTTAGGTGGTATTGTTTATGCCAAATCGATCCGCATCGCCGGTGATGAAATGGACATGGCGATTATTGAATATTTGCGTAAGACATACAATTTAATGATTGGTGAGCGCACCGCCGAAGAAATTAAAATCCGTATTGGTTCGGCTCATCCTTTGGATGAAGAATTAAACATGGATGTACGTGGCCGAGATTTAATTGCGGGTTTACCAAAAACAATTAATATTACCTCTGTTGAAATTCGGGAAGCTTTGCAAGATCCGGTCCAGGCGATTGTGGATGCTTCTAAATCCACCTTGGAACATACGCCGCCGGAATTGGCAGCAGATTTAATTGACCGTGGTATTGTCATGGCAGGTGGGGGTTCATTGTTGCGCGGGTTAGATAAACGTATCGCGGAAGAAACAGGCTTGCCAGTGCATGTGGCAGATGATCCTTTAACAGCCGTGGTTATGGGAACAGGGGAAACCCTGAATATGTCTGCGGTGATGCGTCGTCGTTTTACAGCTCAGTCTAAATTAGACTTTTAATGAGCGTTTACTTTATATAGATTCCTCTTAAGTTTACCTTCTGTCCGTGTTCCGTCGATATCTTAAACCAGCTGTGTACACTGCGCTCATCTTGATCCCGATGGCTGTTGTGTTTTTTAGGCCCAAGGAATTAAAGACCAGCATCTTTCTGGAATTATCAGCGCCCCCTTTAAATGCTCTGGATGCTTTGGGAAAAACCGTCAAGAAATTTTTCCTGTCACCTGCTATTTACGACCAGTATGTTCTAACACGGCGGGAAAGGGATATTTATAAGTCCAAATGGATTGCTCTTAATGAGGATGTTGGTAAATCCAAACGGTTAGATGATATTAATGCGTTGCGCAAGCAACGGTCGTATGCATCGGTGGTGGCAGATGTAATTGGACGGGACCCAACAAACTGGAATGCGTCCTTGATTATTAACAAGGGGGACATTCATGGTATTAAAGTAGGGATGCCGGTTATCAATCCTCAAGGTATTGTTGGAAAGATTATAGAAGTTGGCCGCTCGACGGCAAAAGTTATTTTATTGTCTGATGCGAATTTCAGTGTGGCGGCTGTAGTGACGCGTACCCGCGAAAGCGGGTTGTTAACGGGAACATTGGAAGACTTATGCCGGCTTAAATATTTATCCGATAAAGCAGATGTTAAGGTGGGGGATGAAATTGTCACCTCAGGATTATCAACATCATTTCCTGAAGGGATATTAATAGGACGGGTGGTGGATGTGCAGGCAGCAACCAGCCATTTTACCGTCGAATGTTTAGTTGAACCAGCTGTTGATTTGTCACAGATTGAAGAGGTTATCGTAGTTAAGAAATAATTATGGCAGCTATCGAAATTAAAAATCTAGTCAAAACATATAAAACAGGTACCAAGGCCCTTAAAGGTGTTTCCTTAAGTATCAACCAGGGTGATTTTTTTGCCTTGCTAGGAGCGAATGGGGCAGGCAAAACAACCTTGATTGGGATATTAACGGGTTTAGTCAATAAGACGTCAGGAAGTATTAAGGTGTTTGGCCATGATCTTGATGCAGATTTTTCAGGTGCTAAACGTTTAGTTGGCGTTGTTCCGCAGGAATTTAATTTTAACATGTTTGAACAGGTGCAGGATATTGTTGTAAACCAGGCAGGTTATTTCGGGGTGCCGTTTAAGCAGGCAGTAAAAGATTCAGAACCTATTTTAAAGAAAGTGGGCCTTTGGGAAAAACGCCGTGCCATGTCTCGGACGCTTTCCGGTGGGATGAAGCGCCGCCTGATGATTGCCCGGGCGTTAATCCATCATCCAAAAGTCTTGATTCTCGACGAGCCAACAGCAGGTGTGGATGTGGAATTGCGCATTGGTATGTGGGATTATTTACGCCAGATTAATCGGGAAGGTACGACTATTTTACTGACCACCCATTATTTGGAAGAAGTTGAGCAAATGTGCAAGCATGCGGCGATTATTAAAGAAGGTGAGATTGTGTTAGAAGGCAATGTGCGCCAGCTTATTAATTCCATGCCCCAGGACACGTATTGTGTGACTGTGAAAGAAAATAGCGATACCCGGCTTATTGAATTTGACGTTAAAAAGCGGGAAGAATTAAATGATGCTTTAATGTCTTTGGTTAATTCCGGAGCTGTGATTGTCGATGTTCACCCCAAGGGTAATCGTTTAGAAAAATTATTTTTAAATATTTTGAAAAGTTAAAAATGAAAGAACATCTAATACAACTTGAAACTATCACCCGCAAAGAGGTGACACGGATTTTACGCATTTGGTCACAAACCCTTTTGCCACCGTTGATTACTCAAACCCTTTATTTTATCATTTTTGGTAAATTCATTGGCTCTCAGGTGACGAGTATTCATGGTGTGAGTTATATGGCATTTATTGTGCCAGGTCTGGTCATGATGGCGGTGATTAATAGTGCTTATGGCAATGTGGTTAGTTCGTTTTTTGGGGCAAAATTCCAGCGTAATATCGAGGAGATGTTAGTTTCTCCAATGCCAGAGTGGGTGATTTTGCTGGGTTTTGTCATTGGCGGAATTATTCGCGGCTTGATGGTAGGGACCATGGTGTTTGCAGTGTCCTGTTTTTTTACAAAGCCAGTGATTCACAACGGGTGGATGATTTTTGTGTTTACATTTTTAACAGCAACAGTCAGTTCTTTAGCTGCATTTATTAACGGTGTTTTTGCCCGCAATTTTGATGAGGTTGCGTTCTTTCAGAATTTTATTTTGACCCCTTTAATTTATTTGGGAGGGGTATTTTATTCTATTGCATCATTGCCTGTGGTGTGGCAGCATATATCTTTGTTTAATCCGTTAATTTACATGATTAATGGATTCCGGGCTGGTTTTTATGGCTTTACAGACGTGTCATTAGGATTATGTGCAGGCATTTTAACTGTCTTGATGGTTGTTTTGACTGTGCTCAATTTATATTTATTAAAAAAGGGAATTGGAATTAAATCATAACCAGGAGGCATACATGAATGTTGTAAATCGTTTAGGTGTTTTAGTTGCAGGGGTTTTACTCGCTTCATCCGCCATGGCCGCAGATGTGTACACCATCGACGGTTCTCATTCTAACATTGGTTTTGCCGTAAAACATTTGATGGTCTCAACAGTCACAGGAACGTTTGATGATTTTACAGGGACAATTGCCTATGATGCCAAGGATCCGGCAGCATTTAAAGCTGATGTGACAGTTCAGGCAAAAAGTATTAATACCCGTAATACCAAGCGTGATGATCATTTGCGCACCGGTGATTTCTTTGATGTGGAGAAAAATCCTGCTATTACCTTTGTCAGCAAGAGTTTTAAACATTGTGTGAGCAACACCTGAGTGGCTAATCATGCCCACACCAATTACTGGAATTTTGGCAATGTTGTCGTCGATTTTTAGCTCGGTGTATTTCACTTCATCCTTGATTGACTCAATTGCCATTTTTGCTCTCTCTAATTCTTCTTTGGCAGCAGTAAAAGTGATGTCGATGAATTTTCCATCAGCGCTAACATTTTGCACAATCATGTCGACATTCACTTCTTTGTTTGCCAAAGAGCCGAAGATTGCAGCTGAAAGACCAGGATGGTCAGGCATTTTTACTAGAGTTATTCTAACATCATTTTTGCTGTAGCTTATTCCGGTGATTACGCGCCTTTCCATAATTTCCTCGTTGTTATTTACTAAAATTGTTCCCGAATTTTCGGTGGTTTCTTCAAAGGTTGACAAAACTCTAACTCGTACATTGTGCGCCATGGCCATTGCAACTGAGCGGGTTTGTAGAACTTTTGAACCGCTGTAAGCCATTTCCAACATTTCTTCGTAAGTCACTTTGTTAAGCTTGCGCGCCTTGTCAGTAATGCGTGGGTCGGTTGTATATACACCATTAACATCGGTGTAAATATCGCATAAATCAGCTTTTACGGCCGCCGCAATTGCAACGGCAGAAGTATCTGATCCACCGCGACCCAAGGTTGAAACGCGATTTGTTTTTGGATTAATTCCTTGAAATCCAGCGATTATTATTACGTCAAATTCTTCTAAAGCTTTTAGCAAAGCCGCACCGTCAATTTCTTCAATACGCGCCTTGCTGTGAACTTCGTCAGTTGTGATTGGAATCTGCCAACCCAAGAAAGATCTGGCTTTGTAGCCAATTGATTGCAATTCCAAAGCGAGCAAACCACAAGTCACCTGCTCGCCAGTTGCAACGATTGAGTCGTATTCCGTGAGGCTTTCGTCAGATGTAAGCGGCGACACTTGATTGCAGTAGTCAACCAATTGATTAGTCACGCCAGACATGGCCGAAACCACCACGATGATTTTATTTTTTTTGTCGAGTTCTGACTTAACTTTTTTCGCAACATTTTTAATGCGCGCGATGTCACCAACCGAAGTGCCACCAAATTTTTGTACGATTAACATTATTTGATTTTTGTTGAAGGAAGGGGGCGGGCATTGTTTTTGGACAAAGTTTTTTCTCAAGAAAAACTTACTTGATAGGTCCCTGAGCAAAGCACGCAGTGCGTCGTCGAAGGGGCGGAACACCGGTGTTCC
>CAZHGK010000091.1:0-7823 GCA_964532095.1 uncultured Planctomycetales bacterium
TTAAACCGGCCAGAACTCTCTCACAACAGGTGGCACAACTAATAGGGGCAGGTCAATTTTAAAACTTTTTTAGATGATCGTTCTTCTACTTTAAGCGAAGCTTTAAGCCTTTACGAGTTTCCAGATGAGCATGGATATGCGGCTAGGTCTTTGATTGATGGTATTATGCAATCCATATTTTATTATGGAAAATCTATTGGCCTTCCTGAAGCTCCAGGATCATTTGATGCAGAGCGAAAAGCCAGGTTGTTCTTAGCTACCTATGTAAAACTTAATGATCAACAAGCAGCTTCTTTAAATGCGCCAATAAAAGAATTAATCACATTTGTCCTTAAGAAAGAAAATCCAAGCAAAGCCATGAAGACATACTGGGAGCCTGGAAATGTCGCGGCGCGATATTTAAGTTCAGCTTCCGATACAATTTATAGCGATAAACATATTTCTCCCCATTCTTTTGCTAAGGTATTATGGGAGGCTTCATATAGGCGAGGTAATGTATTAGCAGTCCTGCGTGGTCCTGAAGGAGGCGGGGAATCAGCTAAGCGGTTCTCTGGAAGTATTGTTGGTATTTTTGGCGTGGAGGGAGAACAAGTAAGAATTTTTGTAGATCCCGGAGAAACTGAGTATGAAATATTAGAAGACCTTCATGCAACTATTTTGCCAGAAGAAAAAACCTTGGTTTTTAAAGAACAAGACTGGAAGACTTTATTATTTTTCAATGGCAACCAAATCAAGGCTCAAGGAGAGAAGAAATTTGGATCTGGTTATATATCTTTTTCTTCCATATTAATAACATCTCGTGATGAGGAAAAGCTTAATCACAAGGAAGTAAGGCATCTTGTTCGTGATCTTTATACCCCATGTCAGGTGATTGATAATCATGACGGCACATATACCGTTATTCCTATTCGTGGGAGAGAAAGCCAACGCCTACAGGAAGCGACAGCTAAGGCTGAACAATTACGAGATGATATGCAAAAACAAAGGGTTAGTCTAAACGCACAAGAAAAGGAAGAATTTATCGAACTTTTAATGAAGCTTGAATACGAAGACAATGAGTATGAAATGTATTCGATATCAAGAAGGAGTTATAGAAGATCTCAAATTATTACAGGAGAAAGAATTTTATCCATGCAATTATCTAATTCAAAGGGTGCGGCGGAAAATTTAAAAGGCATTATTTTATTAAGAATAGAGAGAAAGAAACTTAAAAAAGAATATAGGGAACGGGAGGAGCGAAGAAATAGCGATGGCGCAAATATTGTCCAAGCAATGATGTCCCCTAACACAGGCGGGATCGATTTAAATGCCGACCGATTGGACTTACAAATTAAGCGCGATGGGAGAGGAATACCTTTGCCTCTTGCCCAACAAGATAGGGCTCAATTAAGCCGCATTTCCGGTTTTATCCCTCAAATCCTTCAAATTTCCCCGATCACAGACTGGCCAGATCTGTCCGTTCTTCAGTAGTAGTTCTAAAGGATATATATTAATAGACTAGATTTTTACTGGTTCTCATCGCTATTTACATGTAAAATACTTCCCGTTTACTGGCAATTAGTATTGGTGCAGAGCTTGCAAAAGTCATATAATCTGCTATAATCTCATATAGTCAGAATATGGGGTTATTGGAGAGCAAAAATGAGAGCAAATGTAGGTTTTATCCAAAGAATTCATCATTTATCGCCGCAGATCCTTTCTAAAATTGCTAAAATTGATGAATTAAAAGGCCAATGGGTGGGGGGTGTAAAATTACATCCCCAGGTTTTAGGTCGCCTAAAAAAGTCTGTTTTAATTACATCCACAGGTGCTTCGACGCGTATTGAAGGGGCTCATCTTTCCGATGAAGACGTTGAACGATTAATGCGAGGTGTTTCTATTCAGAAGTTTAGCGACAGGGACAAGCAGGAGGTGCAAGGCTATTTTGAGCTTCTTTCAAACGTCTTTGAATCATGGCAAAGTATAGGATTTAATGAAAATACAATTAAACATTTTCATAAAGAGTTATTAAAACATGTTGAAAAAGACAAACTTCATCGCGGGGAATATAAAAAGAAAGAAAATAAGGTAGTGATGGTCAATGAAACGGGCGAATCAGTGGGTATTTTATTTGATACCACTCCACCATATTTGACGCCTAAAGAAATGCAGGAATTAGTAGAAAGCACACGCAGCGCTATTGAGGAACAAAAATATCATCCATTGCTTATTATAGGTAATTTTTTGGTTGAATTTTTGCATATTCATCCTTTTCAGGACGGAAATGGTCGGCTTTCCAGAATTCTCACCAATTTGCTTTTGCTTAAAGCAGGGTATGTATTTGTACCCTACATTTCTCATGAAAAATTAGTTGAAGACAATAAGCCAGATTATTATATGGCTTTGCGTAAGAGTCAGAAAACTTTAAGAACCACAAAACCAGAAATAACTCCGTGGTTGGATTTCTTTTTAACAACGATGTACCAGCAGTCTCAAATGGCTATTGATTTATTGTCTAAAGAAAACATTGAGAAGATATTGTCTCCTAAACAATTGGCTGTTTGGGAATTCTTACAAACAGTGCAAGAAGCCTCTCCGAGTGAGATTTCTAAGAAAACAAAGGTTGCCTTACCTACGGTCGCTCAATCTTTAAATAAACTCTTACAATTAAATAAAGTTGAACGTATCGGATTGGGGCGTAGTACTAGATATAAAAAAGCTTAAAAAATGACCATTATTCTAAATATTCTTTTTGCACTCTACGCGTTTTTGTACCTGCCGTATTTGCTATTATCCGGGCGCTGGTACAAGGGCTTTGGCATGCGTTTCGGTTTATTGCCTGCTGATATTCATAGACGTTTGGCTGGCCAATCCCATTTGTGGCTGCATGCGGTTAGCGTCGGGGAAGTTATGGCCATTGAACCCTTGGTTCGTCAGCTTTCCGCCCAAAAAACAGGATACCCGCTGGTATTAACCGTCACAACCAAAACAGGGTATGCGTTAGCCAAAGAACGTTTTCCTGATATGATTGTGCTCCCATCCCCACTAGATTTTACCTTTACTGTCCAACATTTTATTAATGCCATTAAGCCAAAGATCTATGTTGCTGCTGAAACCGAAATTTGGCCAAATTTATTCCATGCTCTATCGAAAAATAATTGTCCCATTGTTGTCGTCAATGGCCGTATTTCTGACCGTTCCATTGGCCGCTATGAATCGATCAAATTTTTCTTAAAGCCAATTTTAGGTTTTGTGCGTATCTGGGGCATGCAAAGCCAAATCGATGCAGACCGTATCATTGGTTTAGGGGCTGACCCAACACGAGTAAGGGTGATGGGGAATGTGAAATTTGACGATGCGACACAATCAGCAAATGTTGCTGTCCCACCATTGCCGTCAGGTTTTTTATGGTTCATTGCTGGAAGCACGCATCCAGGAGAGGAAGAAATTATTTTAAAGGCCGCCCAACAATTGCGTCAGCAAGGTTTAAAGTGGCGCGTAGTCATTGCTCCCCGGCATGTGGACAGGTGCCGTGCTGTTGAAGCCCTGGTATCCTCGTACGGTTTGACACCTGTTTTATTTTCAAAGTTCTTCTCAAGCGCTTCGCCTTCAGATGCGGTTATTATCGTCGATACCATTGGCCAATTGCGTTCTTTATATGCATGTGCAGATTTGGTGTTTGTGGGGAAAAGTTTATGTGTTGGCGGCGGGCATAATATTATTGAGCCTGCGTTTTTTAGCAAGGCGATTATGATTGGGCCTATGATGGCCAATTTTCGGGATATTACGGCATGTTTTAAATCAGCAGGGGCATTAATTCAGGTTCCTGATGAGAAGGTTTTTTTAAAAGAACTGGTCCGTTTAGCCAATGATGCCGAGGCCCGTCAGGCCTTAGGGCAAAAAGCATATGCAGTCATTAAAAATAACCAGGGTGCGACTAAACGCGCCATTGAAATGATTAAATCATGTCTTTAAGAAAATTCATATACCGGATCATGACCGATGATGACCAATCCATTTGGGTATGGCCGATCCAATGGGTTTTGTGGGTGATCTCCCGAGGGTATTACTTGGGGATGACGGTGCATAATTATTTGTACAATCAGAAAATACTCTCCATTTATAAAGCCCCAAAACCGGTTATTAGCATTGGTAATATTACCGTCGGTGGTGCGGGGAAAACCCCTTTGACAGGTTTAATCATCCATCATTTAAGAAAGCAGGGTTTAAGGCCGGTGATTATTACCCGGGGCTATATGCCCAAGGGTGGGGCAGATTCCAGTGATGAAGTGTCCATGCTCATGGAGCAATTTCCGCACGTACCAATTAGCGTCGGCCCCAATCGGGCGGACAGCATCCGTCAAGCCATGGTTTCTATGGAGCCGGATGTGTTTGTCTGCGACGATGCTTTTGTGCACCGTCCGTTAGCGCGAGATTTGGATATTGTTGCAGTTAATAGCATTAATCCTTTTGGGAATGGGCAGATGTTGCTACGGGGGATAGTGCGAGAACCTTTAGCTGCACTTAAACGTGCAGATGTGATTGTATTAACAAAGGCCGATGTTAATGCCGAGGTCACTCAAAAGGCCTTAGAAAAAATTATCAAGTATAACGCCCAGGCCATGGTTGTCGAGGCGCATTACCGCCTGGTGCGTTTGACAGATGCGTTTACCGACGAGCAAATTCCTATCGGCCAGGCAGCAGCTTGGTCTATGGTTAGTTTTTGTGGGATTGCCGACCCGGAATATTTTAAGCACACCGTAGTTAAGGAAGGGTTTGACCTGAAGGCATCAGTTGTATTTATGGATCATCATACCTATACTTCGGCGGAAATTGAAGATTTGGTATACCAATGCCAAATGAAGAATGTGAATTATTTAATCACCACACATAAAGATAAAGTAAAAATTGTGCAATTTAAGGATTATTTTAATGGCATACGGGTGATTGTTGCTCATGTGCATATGGAATTGGGGAAAAATCGAGATGCCTTTTTGGATCGAATCAATACTGTTAGCCGTATGTAAGCTGTGTGCTTTTGCGATGCGTCTATTGCCCATGCGCCTGGCATTAGCCGTCGGAAAAGTTTTGGGATATATTGCGTCTTTTGTACTCATTAAAAAGCGCCGGGTGGTGTATTCCAATTTAAAGATTGCCTTTGGTCATGATTATACGCCCCAACAATTGCGGCGCATGACGCGGGATGTATTTGGGCATCTAGGCTGTTCGGTGATCGAGTTTATGTGTTTACCTAAGATTATCCGTCGGGGATTGGATAAATATGTGGATGTGGTGGGTCGCGAAAATGTGGATGAAGCTGTTCGGCGAGGGAAAGGTGTTATTTTTCTAGCCACACACGGGGGTAGTTGGGAATTTGCCAGTATCGCTGGAAGCCTGTTTGGTTATCCGTACCATATTTTTGTCAATGCCCAGCCAAAGACACCCTTGTTTGACCAGTGGCTTAATAAATACCGACGGATGGCCCAGGCGGGAGTTATTAATGCCCAAACCGCAACAAAAGATATTATTCGCGCACTTAAAAAGAATGAAATTGTTTCAGTGGTTTTAGATCAAGGAGGGGCCCAAGGCATGCGCGTGCCTTTCCTGGGTAAAACAGCCTCAATGTCCACGGGTGCTATGCGCATGGCATTAAAATATGGTTGTGCCCTGTGTCCAGCGTGGATTATTCGTCAACCGAATGGCCGTCATATTTTAGAAATGTACCCAGCGCTGGACATGGTGGATACCGGCGATGAGCGCAGGGATGTGACCAAAGGCATTAACCAGGCTGTGGCTATTTTTGAAGGAGCTTTGCGGCGTCATCCCACCCAATATTTATGGTTTTATAAGGTGTATAAATATTCCACCCAGGCTAATGTTTTAATCATTGATGATGGCCGTGTTGGCCATCTGCGCCAATCCCAAGCTGTGGCATCTGCCTTGTCAAAGGTATTGGCAGATAAAGGTAAACGGGTTACAGTCAATGCCATTACGGTGAAATTTAAAAAAGGATGGCAGTGCTCTTTGTTTTATGTTTTAGCAAGAGTATTGCCATTTCTCCGGCGAGAATATTTCTTAAAATCAATTATGTCCCCAGAAAGCGCCCAAGCCTTATCTGCTGTGCATGCGGATTTTGTCATCAGTTGCGGCTCAAAGGCAGCAGGGGTTAATTGGTTAATGGCAGATATTTTATATGCGCGAAGTATTCAAATCCTAACTCCCGGTATTTTAGACCCACGCTTATTTACCTGGTGGATTATGCCCACCCACGATCAAGTAAAAATTAAACATGCCCGTAAAATTACAACAAGGGCTGCGCTTAATGTGATCACACCGGCGTATTTAAAAGAACAGGTGCAAAAATTAGAAAATCATTTTTCCCATTTAAAAGGCAATGCCCGCTTTAAAATAGGTGTTTTATTAGGGGGGAATACCAAGGGTGTTGAACTCAATGAGGCCAAAGCGCGCAGCTTGCTTAAGTATGTGAAAGAAGCTGCCATGCATTTTAATGCAGACGTTTTATTGACAACTTCACGTCGGACACCAGCGGCAGTTGATGCTGTGGTGGCCCGTGAATTAAAAGGGTTTGAGCGCTGTGCGTTATGTATTATTGCCAATGACCAAAATATTCCATCGGCCGTGGGAGGTATTTTAGGTTTATCAGATATCGTTTTAGTTTCAGGGGAAAGTATTTCCATGGTGTCAGAGGCAGTGGCGAGCGGTAAGAAGACCATTGTCTTTTCTTTAGAGGGAACAACGGATAGTAAATATGAACGTTTCTCCGCCGATCTTGCTGATGAAGGGTATATTTTATATTGTGCAATAAAAGATTTACCTGCCACCATTGCCTTGGCCATGGGGCATAAATTTACCCCTAAGCCATTGCAGGACCAGCAGGTCTTGATGAAGGCTTTTGAACATTTAACATAAATTAATTATGAGAATCTTACAAATATTACCAGAGCTAAATGTGGGCGGTGTTGAAACCGGCACGGTGGATTTGGCTAAATATTTAAAAGCCAAGGGCCATCATCCAGTCGTTGTTTCCAACGGCGGGGGATTGGTGGAAGTATTAGAGCAAAATGGCATCACCCACTATGCCTTGCCTGTGCATAAGAAAAATTTATGGACGATGGTGCAAAGCACACGACGATTAATTAAAATCATCAAGGATGAGAAGATTGATGTGGTCCATGCGCGTTCCCGGGTCCCGGCTTGGATTGGGTTTTGGGCGACGCGTTTGACCGATGCAGGCTTTGTCACCACCTGCCACGGGTATTATGCCACGCATTTATTCAGTAGGGCCATGGGGTTTGGTAGTATTGTTATTGCTATTTCCCAGGTTATTGGCCGGCACATGATTGAAGATTTTGGCGTTCCAGCCCAACGCATTCGTGTTATTGCCCGCAGCGTTGATACCGAGAAATTTAACGTGCCCCGCCTCGATGCTGCTTCAAAGAAATTCCGGATCATCACCATGGTCGGTCGAATCACGCCCTTAAAAGGCCATCCATACTTTCTAAAGGCTATGGCCATTGTTTTGCGACGGATGCCAGATGTGCGGGTGCAAATTATCGGCGATGCTCCCCCTAAGAAAAAGGCGTACAAAGAAGAGTTGATTTTATTGGCCCGTCGTTTAGGCATTGAATCATCCGTTGAGTTTTTAGGAAATCGTCGGGATATCCCTGAACTTTTAGCACAATCCGATTGTCTGGTATTATCGACCATTACCCAAGAGGCTTTTGGCCGGGTCATTATTGAAGCGCAAGCCGCAGGTGTGCCTGTAGTGGCAACAAAGGTTGGGGGAGTAACCGAGGTTATCGACGATGAAAAAACTGGCTTGT
>CAZHGK010000092.1:0-7800 GCA_964532095.1 uncultured Planctomycetales bacterium
ACATTGATGTTGTGATGGATAAAAGCAGAATGTTTTTGCCGTGCAAGTATATTCCTTCCAGGATAAAAACAGGGCTGAAAAAGCATTGACCGATTTATTAGAAAAGAAATACCAGGCCTTTATCGTGATGAGTGATTTAGGGGAAAAAGGAACATGGTACCGCGTGCGGGTCGGCGGTATTGACAATGATATCCAAGCCCAGAAAATGTTAGAAGAATTACGTAAGGTTTATAAAAGCGGGTTTATCGTTAAACCCAAGGTGTAAGAATATAGAGGAGCTGGTTATGCGTTACGCAGTTATTGTTTTGGTTCTAGGTGTTTTCTTCGTCGCTGGATGTGCCACCAAGGTGACACGTACAGGTTTAGATAAAGTGATGGATTTTAGCGGGCTTTGGAATGACACAGATGCGCGCATGGTTGCCCAGGATATTATTGACGACTGTTTAAAAGGCCGCTGGTTGGTTGAATTTAACCAAACCACGACAAAAACTCCCGTAGTCATTGTTGGTTCCATTAAAAACACATCGTATGAGCATATTGATTCGACGGTATTTACCAGCGCTTTGGAAAAAGCATTGATTAATTCTGGACGAGTTAATTTTGTGGCGAACAAGGAATTCCGTCAAGAAGTGCGTGATGAACGTGCTGACCAGCAAGCAGGTAATACCAATCCAGAGACAATTAGTCCGCGCGGGCTGGAAACAGGTGCTGATTTTATGCTGCAGGGTGCGGTGACGTCTGTTAAAGACGAAGTGCCGGGCAAATATTCTATTTTTTATCAAGTAACCCTCGAATTGATTGACATGAAGACCAACCGTAAGGTGTGGATTGGTCAAAAGGAAATCAAAAAACTCGTCCAACGTCCTCACGTCGGCGTATAAGCTTGCGGTGACTCATGCGTTTTGTTTGTTGCGCGCTGGTTCTTTTATTAGCAGCAGGTTGTGCGCCTTCATTTAAGAATTCCCGGTCGCAGGTCAATGGATTTATTAGTGATGCGCGCCTTGAAGCTGCCATTGATGTTTTATCTAAAGGTCCTTCCAAATACGGTTCCCGTAATCAATTATTGTATTGGCTCGATTTAGGTATGGCTCAGCATTTAAGCGGGCAGTACGCCCAGAGTGCCAAGACCTTTGAAAAGGCCAAGCGCATCTTTGATGAGCTTTATACAATTTCCGTAAGTCAGCGTTTGGCCACCTATGCCATCAATGATAATTGGGAATCGTACCGCAGCGATGATTTTGAATTCATTTTGATCAATATTTTTCAGGCATTTAATTTTGCAGCCATGGGTCAGTGGGATGAGGCGGTTGTGGAGGCCCGTGATGTGGACCATAAATTGCAGTTAATTGCCGGGCGTTATGGCCCGACGGAGAAATTTGTTTATCGCCAGGACCCTGCGGCGCAATTATTGTCCGGATTATTGTGGGAATCGTCCCAATCTTTTGATGATGCCTATATCAGTTATCGCAAATCATATGAAGGGTATGTGTCTGATTGGTTGCCGCATTTAAATATTACTGTCCCTGATTTATTAAAAGAACATTTATTGTATGTGTCTAAGAAATCCGCGCCGCAGGATTATCATCAGTGGCAGGGATTATTTCCTAATCAGCCGATGGGTGGGGTTGATCCGAGCAAGGGATTAGTTATTGGTGTTTTTTATACGGGCTTTGTTCCGGTTAAGGCAGAGGAAACAATTTTTGTTCCGACAGGAGATGTGGTCAGTCGGGTCAGTTTGCCGCATTTGGTAGACCGTTATAGTGGTGTTGCATCTGTTACACTCCAGGCGGTTAATGGCGGAGTTGCGATTGTTAAGAATGTGCCGGTGTTTTACCCTATCGGGGAAATGGCTAGGAAGGTGATGGAAAGCCATAAGGCAGCGATTTTAGCTAAGGCTATTTTACGGCCTATGGGCAAGCGGGCAGTTGAGGAAGTCAGCCGTGAGCAAATGCGCCAGCATGGTCATGACACGGCTGCTGATATTTTTGGGCTTGTGAGCAGTATTTACAATATTTTCTCTGAAAAGGCAGATTTACGCTCCTGGCAGACCCTGCCTAATCAAATCTGCATGACGAGTTTGGCCTTGGAGCCAGGTACCTGGCAAATTCAGGCTATTTACCGCAATTCCCAAGGGGGAGAGCTTAAAAAAGAAGATTTAGGCTCTTTGACCGTGTCTGCTGGACAACGTAAGTTATTGGTACGCCGCAGTTATCTGTAATTTTACCCTATATAAAAGCTGTATTTTCTAAGATTTTTAAGTATTTTTGTGATTTTGGCTGTTTTCTTACAAGGAAAGCGCTTTCCCAAATTGTGCCTCCTGACCTTGTTTTAGGCTTGACAGGTGCTATACTTCCAATATAAGCATCACAAGCAAGAAAAGGGGAAGGCGTCATGAGAGATATCTTACATAAAACAGAGAGTGTGCTAATGGGTCGCGGAAAGATCATTTCGATCCGTGAAACCAATGAAGATAAGCAATCGACGGCTTTCGTACGTAAGAACTTTATCTACGTGGCTTGCGAGGCGGATGAGGAGACAACTCCCCCGGCCCCGCATGTTCATGTGGAGAAATCATATGATAGCATTACCCGTGAAGAACGTTTTGCCTTCCGGGTCAAAGGGTTTTTCTTTGCCTACCGTAATCGCCGGTTGATGAAAATCGGCTATCGCCACACCTTAAAGATCCGCTTACGCTGGAAAACAGCACCTATTTCTCCCAAGAAGACGGTGACCATGGCCTAGGAAACTGTAGTTATCCGCTTCTTAAAAACCTCCGTAAACCGGAGGTTTTTTGTTTAATGCAAATTAATTTGACAAATAATCAAATATATGTTATCTTTTATTATCTTTTCTTAACCCCTAATAATCACTCTGGAGCTTCGAAATGAAAAAATTCTTCCTGCTGATTGTTTCCATTTTTTTATTTTGTTCAACAAGTTATTCAGCAGTCTCCAGTTCCTCTAAGGAAACGACCGATAAAAAAATTAGCAAAGATTCTAGTACGAACAAAAGCTCTACAGACAAAACAGCTTCCACAAAAACCTTAACAAAAACAACAGCGCTTAAATCTTCTTCAGGCTCATCTGTTTCTTCATTAAGCTCATCCTCAGGCGGGGCTGTGCCTAGTAATGTGAAGGTGTCTAGTATTCAGGTAGAGCCATTTAGTGGAAGTGCCAATTTAGCCTATCCTATTCCTGTTCCTGCTGGGCGTGCAGGTATTCAACCAAATCTTGCCGTTACCTATAGTTCTAGTAGTCGTGCGTTAGGAAATGCCGGTGTTGGCTGGAATTTGGATTTGGGTTCAATCCAACGGTCAACTAAAAATGGGGCACCAAAATATAATTCAACAGATACCTTTGTTTTAAATTTAGGAAGTTCACAAGAGCTTATCTATGACCCTGTAACTAAAACCTACCATCCGGAAATTGAGGGAGGATTTTCTAAAATTGAGAAATTAGACGATGACACAAATGGATGGATTGTTACGGATAAGAAGGGTGTTAAATATTATTTTGGAAGTTCTGTAGATGCTGTTCAATATCGTCATGATTTTCATGCTACTCGCTGGGCTTTAAAAAGAGTTGAAGATCTTAACGGTAATTTTATGAACATTACCTATTTAAGGGATGCTGGTCAAATTTATCCTCAGAAAATCGATTACACCGGAAACAGTCAGCGATCTGCAGAATATTTTGCAAAAGTTATCATTGATTATGAAGATGCGACGACAAAAAGCACATCCTATATGTCACGGTTTGAAGTGACAACGGCCAAGCGAATTTCTAAAATCACCGTCTTTCATGATTCCATTGTTCAAGCCACCTATAATTTCAATTACAAGCAAAGCGCAGATACGGGCAGAGATTTATTGCAATCGATTGTGCAAACGGGTGCTGATGGAAGCAGCACATTGCCACCGGTAAAATTTGATTATCAAAATACAGTTCCAGACTATACCAACAAATCTCTTTCCACTCCCAAGTCCGGGGATAATTTATGGACTTTTCGTTATAGCGGTGGATATGATCGTGGCCACAATAATTATGGTCCAGTTCCAGCTTTTAATGTGCAGTTAAGCGATCCTTATACCCAAGCTTCAGGTTCTATGGGAGGTGGTTCTTGGTCGACGGATAGTAAGGGAAATCTTAGTTTTTCTGGTTCCCAGGATAGCGCCTATGTGTTTTATACCTATGTTTATGTTAAAACTGCAAAAACGATCCATGTCCCATCACGCGGGGATGTTTTAGGCGTGTATCTAAATAACAATACTTCACATAGCTATACAGCGGAAGACTGGCCTTTACAGGCAGGTTGGAATTTTATTCTTTTGACCGCTTATAATCAGAACCAGGGAGTTGGTGTACAGTTAAATGCTGAGCTAGCAGATCTCGTCGATGTAATGAGCTCAACGCCAACGAATGCCCAACCCATAGCTGCTGATTTTAATGGGGATGGAAGAACAGATTTAGGAAGTTTTGAAGCAAGTTCTGGAAATTTCAGCGTATCTTTAAGCAATGGAACTGGCTTTGGCCCGTCGACATTATGGATCAATGGCTTTGGCGCCAATCAAAACATTTTAATTGGGGATTTTAATGCCGATGGCCGTCAAGATATTGCCACCTATGATGCTGCAGTGCACACGGTGCGTGTGGCCCTTTCTGACGGAACAAGGTTTAATGATAACGGGGTTTGGCTAAGCGCAATTCCTGCAGGTGCCAGCGTCATAACCGGAAGTTTTGCTGCCGACGGGCTTACGGATCTTTTTATCATCTATCCGGATGCTCCTGGCTGGGCCGTCGATGTTGCTAAAAATAATAAAACTTCCTTTCAGAAATTAATCACATTCAACAATCTCAAATTAGGAAGTACGTCAGCTTCAATTATGTCGGCAGATTTTAATGGGGATGGTTTTACCGATTTGGTGGGCTTTGATAAATCATCAGGAGCATGGTCATTTTATGCAAATATGCAGGGCTTATCGAATGTGCAGGCTTTTATAAGCACAAATTATTTTACCATCGCCTCATTTGGGAGTGGACAAACACCCGTTATGGGCGATTTTAATAATGATGGGATGACGGATATTGGATATTTTGACAGCTCATCAGGCCGCGTCATCTACAGGCCAGCTATTCCAGATAATTTTGGTTCTCAATTAACGTCGAATTTTGCATTTACGCTACGCGGTGCTGATACCCAAATCCAGGCTGTGGATTTTAATGGCGACGGGGTCTCTGACTATATGGCAGCAAACCCGATTGGAGAAGCACAGCTGGCAGCCGCCAATACAAGCGTTCCGTCGGATTTGCTAACAACGGTTGACAATGGCATTGGTGGGCAGACAAGCATTGAATATGGTTCTTCTCCAGATCTGCAAAATTCTTTCCTGCCTATGGCATTAAAGACGGTTAAATCAACCACAATGACCGTCGCTAATCCTATTGGCGCAGCTAGTGCGTACACGACCAAATATGAATATTCCGGAGGGTTGTGGGATACGAACTACCGGGAATTTCAGGGTTTTGAAACGGTGAAGGTTATTGATGCAGATGGAAATTATTCAAAAACAACTTTTGCCCAAGATCATTGGCTTAAAGGACGGCCACTAGAGCAAGCCAGTTATGATAAAGCCGGTAATCTTTATACGAAAAGCGTAAATCAATGGCAGACGCAGAATATTGTAACTAATACAAGTTTCTTAACTCAGGCGACGTCGAATAAAACTGTGAGCTATTCTGACAATACTCATTTGGATAGCTCTATGAAAGAATTCGGAACAGCCTCGGCTTTATTTGATGGGGCGGGAGATTTTTTAACAATACCTTCTTCTTCAGATTTTGATATGGGTTCAGGCGATTTTACTTATGATTTTTGGGTAAAACTAAATGCAACAAGGGCTACACAAATACTCTTTTCTAGGGGAGTTATTACTAGTGCTCAACTTTGGTTTTATATGGATAGTGATAATAAGATAAATTTACTGATGCAAAACACTAAAGCAACCACTGGGTATTATCATACGACAAATGCGGTAACTTTAAATGATACCTTCCATCACATTGCTTGTGTTCGTAATGGAACAAATATTTATATATTTGTAGATGGGATTAGTCAGCCGCTAACTGTAGGCACTGCCATTGGAAGCACTGCTATGACCACGGGAGACTCTGTGTTTTACATAGGACAAGCCTCAAGCGGGGCTCCTTATAATTTAAATGGATATATAGATGAATTTAGAATTTCCAAAGGCATTGCCCGTTGGACATCGAATTTTACACCCCCAACACAAGATTACAGTAGCTCCTGTGATGAGAATAGTAAATTAATACTCCATTTAGACAACACATCAGAGGCAAATACCTGTGCAGTTTATCAAACTTCTAAATTCATCTATCTAGCACGCACCGACAATTATCTCTACGACGGACAAACGTTACCTAAGCGCACGGCACAAGCCATGAGCTATGGTCAAAACCCGCAGTATGGGGACCCGACCCAAGTGATTAATTACGGGGAAGTCGATGCAGATACGGGAGATGATATTGGTACAGATAAGATCACAACGTTGACAGAATATACCGGCAATACAGATCCGTGGGTATTGGGCTTGCCTAAGAATGTGGTTGCCCAAGATTATAGTGGCAGGGTAATAGGCAAGACGTGGTTTTATTATGACAATGCCAATGATAATAATGCAACACCAACTTTAGGCAGGTTAACTAAGAAGGTTAACTGGCAAGGGGATAATCTCCAAGGCATAACAACTAAATATTCCTATGATGAGTATGGCAATTTAAAAACCACAACCGATGCCAAAGGGGCAACAACAACGATTACCTATGACAATGATGCGCATATGCTGCCTGTTATGGTGACTAATGCCTTAGGGCAAAGTACCAAGACAAGCTATTACGGTATTAATGGGGTGTCTTTAGATGATGGTGCAGGATTACAAGGTTTATGGGGACAGACTAAAAGTACAACAGATGCGAATAATCAGACAGCGTATGTTAGCTACGACACCTTTGGTCGTCAGACAATAACGGTTGGCCCGTTAGATACAGTCGCTAAACCAAGTAGTCAGGTGATTTATGAAATAGCCTCCAACTATACCAAGATCACAAGTAAAGCAAGGGTTGAAAAAGGATTAGATCAAACCATCGATTCAGTCAGTTACTACGATGGCTTAGGCCGCTTAATTGAAAGTAAATCCAGAGGCCCTATTGCAGGTCAATATATTGTAGGAGGCCAAACGGAATACAACAATCGTGGCTTACCTGTTAAGCAGTACAAGCCTCGCTTTACCAGTAACGATTTAAATACACTGGATGCCATTGATACGAACCAGCCTAATTCGCAAGTGGTTTATGATGCGATGGGAAGGGCAGTTAAATCGATTAATCCTGATGGCACATATTCGAATGTTGTCTATGACCGGTTTGTGACAACAAGTTACGATGCCAATGGTCATATGCAAAGAAGTTATAGTGATGCGCAAGGCCGATTAATTCAAAAGGAAGAATATAGTGGTAGTGATGGCCGGGCCCGTGATTACCCGGCAAGCAGTTATACGCTTTATGCGACCACATCGTATTCTTATGACGCTAAGGGGAATCTGACATCGGTTATTGATGCTAAAGGTAATGTAACAGCCATTAAGTATGACAATCTAGGGCGGAAGATCGCCATGGATGATTTGGATATGGGGCATTGGGAGTATAGCTATGATGTCAACGGCAATTTAACTTCACAGAAGGATGCGAATAATCCCAGTAAACCAACAACCTTTATTTATGATCC
>CAZHGK010000093.1:0-7788 GCA_964532095.1 uncultured Planctomycetales bacterium
TACAAAATTAAGCGGGTCCAATTTTATTTTGTATAAAGATCTGGGCGCCCGTTTAATTTTGTACCGCGTTTAAAATCAATAATATCTAAACTTTCTGCAATCTCAATATGAGTTTTAGGCTTAAATGAAAATGTGGGCTTATTGCCCCAGGTTGAAACTTCCTGATTTAATTCCGGACTTCCGACGGGTACAGATTCATGCGGCAAATTAGGCAAGGTTAATAAAATCTCATGCATTTGCGCGTCTAATTCTTTAAGTTTTGGTTCAAATTCATCGATGGATACGGCGATGGATTTCATAGAGGCAATCTTTGCCTTAGCATCCTGTTTTTCTTTAATTAACCGGCCGATTTCTTCATTGGCCACATTCTTCTGGCTTTTTAGATCGTCGATCTGGGTAGTTATTTGTCGCCTTTGCGCGTCCAGGCTAAGCAATTGACTTAAATCAACATTGACGCGTTTTGCTTTTAAGCCGGCTTCAACCCGACTAACATTTTCTCGGATAAATTTGATGTCTAACATATTAGTTCTTATCTGTGAGGGCTAAACGGATTTGTTGTAGTAGAAAGTTCGGGGCAATGGGTTTTGCCAGGAAATTTACAGCCCCATCTTCAAAACAATTAACAACCCCTTCGGGCGTATTATTACTTGTTAGAAATAACACTGGAATTTTGGCTGTTTCTTTATCATTTTTAAGAATGCGGCAGGTTTCAGAGCCATTTAAGCCAGGCATATGATAATCGAGGATAATCAAATCCGGCTGTTGTGCTTTGGCTAAGGCAATGCCTTCTTCGCCATTGTTTGCAATCAAGGTTTGGTAACCGCCACGGGACACAGCCGAATGCGCAACTTTTTGATCAGTTGGACTATCGTCGATGATCAAAATCTTGATTTTAGAAACTACAGCTGCCTTGGGTTTGAAAATATCAAAAATTTTTCGCCAATTCATTGGATTTTCTTCCATAAAGATGTGCTATATTACCCCAGATCATCAAGGAAGTCAATCGACCCTTGAAAGACTATTCTCTATAAAGAGGGTTAATAAGTTCATACCAATATGCAGTAACAAATCTAGTGTCTGCGTGTAAGCTAATTTCAATGTTATTTAGCTTCCAAAAATATTTATCAGAATCTCTTTTACCAAATATTTTATCGGCATGTATTACCATTTCCATAATTTGCCCATCATTCGCAGTAAAATTGGGATGAACAAGAGAAAAACTATATAATCTAGCTTTTTCGAACCAAATGCATACATCACACTTGAAACCATTTAAACATACAACATTTTTCCAAGTAATGCGGGATCTATCTTCAGGTAGGTTAGTAGGAATAGGATTGCCCAGAGACCAGGCTTGCTCCTCCATAATTCCCCAGGGTATCATAAAATTATGATTCTCAATATAAAGCCCTTTTGACAAAACCATTTAAACTCCTACTATTATTTTAAAATTAATTTTTCACCAATTTCCTTTGGCAAGCTATACCAATCTGATTTAAGAAGATCTAAAATTTCATATTGCAAACCTCCACCATTACCAAATCTATTTCTACCTGCGGAACCTACTCTTATTCTTACTCCTCTAGGTAGATTAACAACAGAAATTTTAGTAGGTTCAGTTGGTAAAGCAAATATATCTTTTATTTCTTTTGGTGTTCTATTAATGACATCTTCTTCTTTCATTACCCATTTTCTTTCAACATTCCCTTCCACATGAACTCGAACAAATTTAGTTTCTTTAGCCAACACACCTTCGATTACTGCTCCTTCTAAGGGGTATGGATCTTCAAACTTCTGAGGATCAAGCTCCTTTTGTTTTAGCTCTGCATTAACATCTTCCCCCTTACGATATTTTAACTCTTGTTCAATCCCTTCCTCGAAATCTTCTGAAGCGCGTTGCACACTACTATCTATTTCTTTAATTTCTTGGGCAGATTTTTTTAATGCCCGAGCCTCTTGCTTAATACCCCGAACAACTTCTTTCCATAAATGGCCATTGCCCACAAAAACACATAAAGCACTAAACGCTCTTTGACCATTTGTTAAGGTTTCACCCGCAAAGAAATCTTTACCCAGTAAAACTTCATAAAGACTAATAGCATTCCCAACAACAGGTATGGAACCAACACCCATCTGAGCTGTTTGGTTCAATATATCTTTTAATCTGTCAGAAATTTGTTCCTGATATACATCTGAACTTCCCCATACTGGAGAATCCTGGTACAAAACTTCTTCAAGAAAATTATATGAACGATTTTTATTAAAAACGGTTAAATCTTTTTCTGTAATATTTAATCTTTTGCAAATTTCTGAAATCTTATTCATGATCTGCAAAAATTGATCCATTTTTAATGGCTGATTAGCCATTTTGGCATTTTTAATAATATGCTCAACCTCGGCTAATATTTTTAAATCTTCACTAACCACCTTATCATTGACTTTTCCTTGATTTGTCTTTATTCCCCATAAATGTGCCATTGCTTTCTGGTAATCTTGAGAATTGAGAATGCCCTGGTGCTTATAACCTTTAAGAACTAAATACCCCTTAAGATTTAAAACCCTATCGTCTATCGCAGGATGGGTTCCCTTAATTTTCCTAATTCTGTATGAGACATCCTTATTGACCATTTTTGATAAATGATCTAAAAGATCACAGAGTGCATATGGATCATATCCCGCCTTGGCTGCTAACTCAGCTCCAAAACGATCCGCAGCCATTTCTGCTTCTTTATTCCAATTCGAATCTTTTATTTGGGTTGTTTGCTTTAACACTTCCTCTTTTAATATTCCGTTAGACATGGAAGCAATCCGAGAATCTACGGCTTTTTGGAGAGAAGAATCTTCGCGAAAATGATAACCTAAAAAGTAATGCCCCATTTCATGTCCGATTAAAGCGGCCAATTGAGCTTCATTCTCAATACTATTTAACATGCCTCTTGTAATTGTGATATCTGCATAAGAAAAAGTTCTATCAGTTATTGCTTGAATGTTGGAAGCCCCAAGAACTTCAATATCTAAATACGCTTCTTTTCCATTTACCTTAACTAATTTATCTTTAAAAGATTTAATATATTGCTGGATCTGAGCATCTTGGAGATATTCTTTTGGAAAATCTTGGGAGTCTTCTTGCTGCGGGTTTAATTGACCTTCTATTTTACGAATACCCTGCTTCTTAAAACCATTAACTGCTTCATAAAAACTATTCTTCATAGAATCTTTATTTAAAGACTCGCAACCACTAAATAAAAATACAATACCTATTGATAGGATTATTCGAAAATTCATTGTACTTCCGTTTATAGTTTACATCATTCAAATAACAACATCCTGAGACATTCCATCAAAATAATTTGTTTTTCTTTATTTAAAGAGCCCAAATGTTTTTTAAAACGCCGTTTATCAATAGCTCGGATTTGATCAACCAAAATATCGGAATCCACATTTAATCCCGATTCTTTAATTTTTAGACGCAACCGTAATGGATAACCCCGTTCTATTAAACGTGAAGTTAGCGGGCAAATAATGGTACTAGGATGAATATCATTGATATGATCTGTTTGGATAACCACCACTGGTCTTGTTTTACCAGGTTCAGTCCCAAACGATGGGTTAAGATCTGCGGAATAAATATGAAATTTCTGTAATTTCATTGGATTAAATGAGGGTCTAAATCTTCCATTTCATGTAAAATATCCATAGATTGCTTCCCCACATTTAAAGATGCTTCTTTCAATAATTTACGAATTTTACGTTTGCGGTGAAGTTTATTATAAAGCTCCAAAGCATTATTAATATATGCATTACGGGAGACATGTATTTCTTTCACCATTTTTTCAACTTCCTCAAAGATTTCATCCTTTAATTTTAATGATATGGCTTTCATAGATTTCTCCAGTTCTGGTATTACTAAAAGTATATACCATAACTGGAATTGCGCAATAAAAACCTCCGAGGTCCCCAATAACCCCGGAGGTAAGATGATAAGTTACCCGGCAAATGTATTTAGGCATAGGATTGACAGCCCCTTTGACCTTTAAAGCGCCGGCACCCTTAAAGACTATCCGTCTCTCCTGTGGGCCCCTTATCATTATTTTGTGTGTATGCTGTTAGAACTGCGTGTTCGATTTGTTGCTGGGTTGGTTTATTTAAACACCGTACCCTGTCGTACCATTTACTATCCTTGCCCTGCTCCTGCGGCATGGATACAAACAATCCTTTTTTACCCTCAACAACCCGTAGCCCCTTAATTAGGATGGCATCATTAATACCCACATCTACAAAAGCTTTAACCCTATTTCCGTCTGGCAAGTGATGAACTTTCATAATTTTTAAATCCAGATCCATGACCAACCCTCCATGTACTTGGTTTAAGTTGTTTTCATCTTACCAATGTTTGATTTTTTGTCAACATTTATTTTTATTAATCATCAATATTTGCAACAAATCTGGAAGAATAGTGAAATTAATTTGAATAATAATCAAAACATGTTACACTATTCATAATTCATAAAACCCCAATTTAACAACAGGACCCCTTATGTATATCGGTGACAAGATTAAATCAATCAGGAAAAGCAAAAGGATGTCTTTGACAGAACTTTCCACATTAAGCGGTGTTCAAATGGCCACACTAAGCCGTATTGAACATAAAAAAATGGTAGGCACACTTGAATCTCATATGCAAATTGCCAAGGCACTGGATGTTGATGTTACCCATCTTTACCAAGACATTGACCGCCCTACCAATATTGTGGACGTCTCATCCCCTACCGAGCAGACCGACGTGTTTACCCATAGCAATAAATCGTCTTATGAAATCTTAACACGCAATGTCTTGCAGAAGAAAATGATGCCGACATTAATTCAGATCGAACCTGGTGGACGCACCAACAAGGAAGAAAATAACAAAGGTGCTGAGAAATTTGTTTATGTGGTAGAAGGAAACATTCAGGCTGTTATTGGCACAAACACCCACCCCTTGCCGCGCCATCATACAATTTATTTCGAAAGCTCGCAGCCACATTATTTTGAAAATAAAGGAAAAGTGAAAGCTAAAATTCTTTGTATCGCAACACCTGTATCCCTATAACGTTTTTTGTCATTCCCGAAAGCTTCTATCGGGAATCCACTATAAAAGGAGAACCGCATGTCATTACCAAAAATCTTAATTTGTGACGATGAAGAAGGAATCCGTGAATCATTAAAACTCATTCTGGAAGAAACCTACAATTTAATCATTGTCGATAGCGCCCAGGCTGCTTTACATGCCTTGGCTAATAGCGCAGACATTCGCATTGCCTTGTTGGATATTAAAATGCCGAAGGTTAATGGGTTGGATTTATTAAGTGAAATTAAAAAGAAACACCCTCAGGTAAAAACTATTGTAGTAACTGGGTACCGCTCTGTTGAAACCGCAGCCGAAGCAACCAAATTAGGGGCGAGCGGATATATTGTAAAGCCGTTTAAAGGCGCTGAAATTTTGGATGTTATAAAGAAAAATTTAAGCTAATTAAATGCATGATATTTAATCCCTATTCAATAGGACCATTAATTTCCTTTGGAGCCATTCTCACAATAGGCACATTAGCCTTTCGCTACAACCCATCTTCTTCCATTAATAAATCGTTCTTTTATTTCTGCTTAAGCCTGTGCTGTTGGCTGCTAAGTTTTATACTAATGTACAATAGCAGCAATAAGGATTCTGCCCTTTTATTTGTCCGTCTTGGATTTATCGGTCAGCCTTTTATCGCGCTATTAGGATACATATTTGTTCACCGTCTATTAGATATACAGCCCATTCCGCACTTAAAGAAATTATTACTCTTCTCTATGGCTTCTAGCTCACTTTTTTACACCAATTTAATTTACACAGGAATTAAGGAAAGCTTTTGGGGATACTACCCAGAAGCAGGCAATCTATACTTCTTATATGCCATGTTTTTTAGTTTTAGTTTTCTTTATTGCGCAATCCTGCTTTTTAAACAAATGCACAAAATCCGCAATTCTAATAATCAACATCACTATCGAGAGATTAAATATATTAGCCTTGCCTATTTATTTGGATTAACCGGTGTAGGCGATTTTATTGCCAAATACCATGTTCATCTTTACCCTTATGGTTGGCTTTCCGCACTACTTTTTATTTCCTTAATTTGTTATGCAATTTTAAGATACCAAATAGAAGAAAACCTACTTCTTATGAATGAAATAACTCAAACTGAGAAATTTAAAGTGGTAGCAACGCTGTCAAGCGGCCTTGCCCATGAAATCAAAAACCCTTTAACAGCTATTAAAACATTCAGTGAATACCTGCCTCAAAAACTTAATGACCCAGAATTCTTAAATAAGTTTTCCAAGATTATTCCGAAGGAAGTAAATCGCATTGATAATCTTGTCCATGAACTGATGGATTTTGCCAAGCCAAATTCCCTTAACCCTAAGCCATCGTCTTTAAATGAAACTATTAATTTCACTCTTGATTTTCTAAGCAATGACCTTATAAAGAAGAAAATCACCCTACATAAGTCACTGGATTTTCCTGACAATCAAACCATTCTCCTTGATCAACAGGCATTTAAGCAAGCCCTCTTGAATATTTTGCTTAACGCTATTGATGCCATGCCTGAAGGGGGAATATTAAACGTTCAAACAAAATTAGACGAAGAAAAAGCCATTATCCGTATCCAAGATAATGGCTGCGGTATTCCTGCAAATGATATACCCCATATCTTCGACCCATTCTTTACAAAAAAAGACAATGGCACAGGATTAGGCCTATCAATTACGCATGAGATTATCAAGAATCATAATGGGAAGATATTTGTAGAAAGCGCAATCGGACAGGGAACAAGCTTTATTATTGAATTACCTAATTAATATGCATTTAAATCCATACACGATTTTACCAATCGTATGTCTAATCCTAGCTTTTAGTTGTGGACTCTTTGTTTTTACCCAAAATCCAAAAGCCGAATTAAATAAGATATTCTTTATTGTTTGCTTAACAATCTGTATTTGGTTTTCACTATACATATCATTTAATTTCACAAATGATAAAAGCATCTTATTAATATGTAGCAGAATTGCATACGCCGGCATCGCGTTTATTCCTATTATGTGTTTTACATTTGTAACCACATATTTAAAAAAAGAGAAAAATAAATTATGGTATAGGATAAACCTAATTATCGGGTCAACCTTTGCAATATTAAGTCTGTTTTCCCCATACATTATTAAAGATATTACTTACTATAAATGGCATCCCTATCCAAGCGCAGGTCAAATTCATTTTCTATTTGTAGCACATTGCTTCTATCTTGTATTCTTTATGATTATATTTCTTTGGAAAGGATTGCACGAACCTTCTGTTGAAAGAAAACGAAAGAATCAAATCAAATATATGTTAGCTGCTTTCTTTGCATTAAGCACAGCAACATTTGATTTTCTAGCTAATTACAATATCGCTGTCTTCCCTATAGGATACGTCCCAAGCACTATATTTTTAATAATTGTGGCTTTTGCAATAGCAAAACATCAATTAATGGATATCCAAATTGTCATTCGTAAAAGCCTTGTTTACTCAATACTTGTCACATTACTTACCATTATTTTCCTAATTCTGGTCGTCATTATTGAAAAAGTTACACAAAATATTATTGGATATAATAATCTCATCAATTCCATATTTTTATCTGTTATCATCGCTTTAATATTCACTCCTTTAAAAAATAAAATTCAATACCTTATCGATAAGACACTATTTAAAGGTTCTAATGATGAAATTGCTCA
>CAZHGK010000094.1:0-7686 GCA_964532095.1 uncultured Planctomycetales bacterium
TCACATCAACTGGCACAGGTTTCGGGGGCGAGGTCACTCTAAGTCAAAGAGAACCACTCCATCTTCTCTTCGCACACCAATTACCTTATATACTTGGCCATCATCTTTTAAAATAATTGTGTCGCCAATATTGTATTCAGCCATATAACCTATCCCATAGCCCTAACTGCCATCACTTCGATGGAAGCCTTGGGGATTTGTAAGTGTGGGTGATTCTTAAAAACTTCCGCAGCGGCTTCATGCGATTCAGCTTCGATGAGTGAGTATAAGCAAATATCATTTTTTGTATCAGATATGCCACTGGCTTTCACTTGCTTGGTTTTACCGCATGCCGCAGTCAAGAGAATCATGTTCTTATGATCAGCCGTCCATTTGTCCCACTCTGCCTTCATCTTTTCCTCAGCAGCTTTTCTTGTCTTTTCATCTGTCTGCACCCAATTCGCCATCACATCTGCTGGGATTAGATAAAGGGCCATGAATTTACTTAATTTAGAATTGTTCATAAATTATCTCCTAAGGGTTAGTTTCTATATTTATAACTTTTTAACAAAATATCGGGACCGGGTAGATTCAAGCTACTAATGCAACACCTTAATTTGCTATGATAGCAGAAGAAAGGAGTTGCTAATGATTAAATACCAAAGAATCACATTTTTAGAGCGTGAAGAAATAAGCCGACAAATTGCATCCGGCCAAAGCCTTCGAAGCATAGCAGTAAATCTAAAAAGAGCGCCAAGTACAATCACAAGAGAACTTCATCAATTAGGTGTCGTTGAAAGAAAATATTATAGAGCCATATACGCACAACAGAGTTCACATAAGCATCGACATAAGTCACGAAAGAATAAGAAGCTTGATAATAATTTAACTCTTAAGAATTTTGTTCTAGAATCTTTGGGGAAAAAGTGGTCTCCAGAACAAATTGCTAAAAGACTGAGAATCTTGTATCCTCAGGATATGACAATGCGCATATCCCATGAGACAATCTACGCATATATTTATATCTTACCTAGAGGAGAACTTAAGCGTGAGATTGCTGCAAATTTGAGAAGGCATCATAAGAATCGGCGTATTCGCAAACCTCGTCGAAAGAATTCGCCGATTCAGGATTACATAAGCATTGAAGAGCGACCTAAAGAAGTTGCTGATCGTATTATTCCTGGTCATTGGGAGGGAGATTTATTGGTCGGAAGCTCTCAAAAATCTGCCATAGGCACATTGATTGAAAGAACCACGCGTATGACTTTTTTAGTCAAATTGAACAATAAATATGCTCGAACAGTTCGCCAAGCATTTGCAGACGAATTTAAACATTTACCTAATGGCTTAAAAAGAACTTTGACCTATGACCAAGGCATTGAAATGGCCGAACATAAATTATTCACTGAGCAAACCGACATGCAGGTTTATTTTGCCCATCCTCGCTGCCCCTGGGAAAGAGGAACAAATGAGAACACCAATTCCTTATTACGCCAATATTTTCCAAAGAACACAGATTTTCTAAAAGTTACTCACAAACGATTAAAAGAGGTCCAAGATGAATTAAATGACCGGCCTCGGAAAAATCTGGATTGGTATACACCTCATGAAAAATTTACTGAACTGTTGCATTAGTAGCTTGAATCTACCCCGTTTCTGTCTAACCCTTACCTAATTAATAATTTCTGACAGAAGAGTGCAGACCCATTTATTTTTATTCTTTAGAATAAACTGTGTAAAACTGATTAATAAACCTTTCTTGCGAATCATAAAATCTTTTCATTTTAAAGAGTTCATCTATTTTAGGATATGTTTTATGTAATTGCTCTCTAGTGGGATAAAGCTGATACACCAGATAATATTTACCCTTACACTCTATCGCCAAATCTACTAATTGCTGAGTCCATAATCTTGCCTGGCTTTTGCCTTCTTCAGAAATAGCCTGATTAACATAGAGTACAACTGCGATTGAATCTTCTTGGGCATAGGAAATATATCCCTCCTGATCTGCCAGCACATGTCTTATTCCCACATACAGCAAATTGATATCATTTTGTTGCACAATTCTTTTAAGCCCATCAATAAAACTGACAAATTGATCCAAAGGAACAAAATACTCCTGCAAGATATCCGTATCTTTTGAAGAGGCATATTCCAAAAACTTGATAGGGTTTCTCATGACGTTATTTCTGGAAATTACTTTATCTTTTACTGATCCATCTTTAAATAATTTTTGTAGATACCACCTTAAACTTTTCCCCCAGGAATATTTTCGAGACAAACCTAAAAGAAATTTGTCTCTTGAAATATTTTCTTCTTCCCGTAAATCCCAATTATTTAATTTCTCCTTATCCTTTGTATAGGTAGTTACAATCATTTCTTTTAAGAAGTCCTTCCCAGGCGCAATAGACAACATTGCAAAATGAAACTGCGCATCAGGATCAGGCAAGATAAATTTCTTATAGTTGTCTACATAGTCCTTATAATTTAATATTTCAACTTTTTGCTTATAGACATCATTATTTGTCAGCTCTATTTCCACCTCTAAAATAACACCAAATAAACCCAAACCTCCAATGGTTAAATCAAACAGATCAGCATTTTCTTTCCTGCTAACATTGACAATATTTCCATCTGCCAAAAGTAGTTGAAATGATTTTATAGTACTACGAAGATCCCCATAACGAATATCCTGACCGTGAACATTAGCACTTAGGGACCCGCCCACAGTAAAGATGTTTGATGTTTGCATAACCTTTAAAGAAAAGTTATAAGGATTAATATATCTTTGGATTTGATCCCAGGTTGCTCCGCTTTGAACACGTATAATGTGGTCTTTGACATCTAAAGATATTATTTTATTAAAATTAAGCATGTCGAGGACGATACAATTATTACATGATTGCTGCCCTCCCTGACTATGACGCTTACCAGCAATGCTTATTTTTAAATTTAATCTACTTGCCTCTAAAACCTTATCTCTTATTTCTTCAATACTTGTAGGTTGAACGATTTCCTGAACAGAAGTAGGGTTAAGACCGCTGACATCATTAAATATGACATTAGCCTGCAAAAAGGAAGGAGAAATCAAAAATATTAATAACCAAAAAATTCTAAGAAGCTCAGACCGGGTTTGGCTAACCCTTACATAATTCATAACTCCTGGCAGAAACGTCACCACTATTCTACCCCTTACCTTTTTTTAAAATCCTGCACTACAGGTGCTCGAGCATCTATAACATCACGACCATATGCATCGACATGTCGAAAATCTGAAGGAATATCAAATAAATCCGTGCGCTGTTTACCTGGTTGAATATCTTTTAACTCAAAGGTCCAATATTCATCTCCGCTTCCAACCTTAACAGCGATATTATCTTTGCGAAGCCATTGGGTCATGGTTTCCGAAGAAAGCACTGCCCCGTGTGTAACAAAATATTTGTCAACGTCATAACCATTGACTGTTTCATGGCCCAGCAATGTCCTCCCTGTTTCCTCGTCCAACTTCTTACCAACCCTTGGAATCCGAGAGAGATTAATCTCTTGATCAAGATACATTTTAGCGTCTAAATTAATAATACTCGCCTTTTTACTCCAAATATTCACAACCATGTAATTATTATTAGGAAGATCCACGCGTACGGCACTTTTAGAAACATACACCTTACTTGCAGGGGACGGTTTACCAGCAAAGGTTACGATCATGGTCGCTGAATACTCAGGAGCTTCATCCTCAGCATGGGATAATGTTAATGCACACAAACTAAACATAAAAACAATCAAAAATCTTTTCATAGCAGATATTCCTTTCATAACTTCATTAATCCTTCCATATCCAACGGCCGTGTGTACATAGTTAGATGCCCATTCTCATCTTTAGGCCATTTGTCTTTTGGTCTGTCACAGTAGAGTTCTATGCCGTTGCCGTCTGGGTCGGTTAAATAGATAGCTTCACTGACGCCATGGTCAGCCGCTCCATCAATAGGCCAATTGTGGTCATTAAGACGTTTGATAGCAGATGCCAACGACTTGCGGTCAGGCAAAAGGATAGCAAAATGAAATAGCCCAGTACTTCCTCGGGGCGGCGCCGCTCCCCCCTGACTTTCCCAGGTATTAAGACCAATATGGTGATGGTAACCGCCGACGGACAAGAATGCGGCTTGCTTGCCTAAGCGGGTCGTGATGTCAAAGCCTAGCACTTGAGTGTAAAACGTAATCGAACGTTCTAGGTCGGAAACTTTTAAATGAATGTGGCCGATGGCGGCTTTAGGGTTCATGAATGCATCACTTCCGCCGTTAAGCGATCAAGGTTTTCTTCATTTGCAGGAACGACAATGTGTTCAATGCGGCGAGCTACGTCGGCATCCTCAAATGCCTGGGACCAAGACACCACAGTTCCTGTCGCTGATTGAGTTAAAAGAATGGTTAAACGGTATGTTGGTTTTGAGACGTGCTGAATCACAATTTTCTTTAAAGGTTCTATTTCTGCAAAAACACTTTCATTGGTGTAGTTACCGCCATTGGGCCCATGCATCACATAAGACCAATGCCCCCCAGTTTTAAACTCGCAGAGACTGAATGTATTAGTAAACCCGGCAGGTCCCCACCATTTTGCTAGGCGTTGTGGGTCACTAAAAGCAGCAAAGACTTGCTCAACTGTTGCTGGAATTTCACGAGAGGTGTTAAATGACATCTATCAAAATCTTTCCTTTTGTTATCCCAGATATTTCAAAGCCTGCGGCATCAGGTTTAGACTTACTTCTTTGAGACTTAGAAAGATAATTTTTCTTAGAAACAATCGGACGACCCAACTTCTTTTCCAACTTTTTACGAGCTCCTCCAGCTATATCGCCACCTATTTGGGCATCTTCTTTCAACTTCTCAACACCCTTAGAATCTTCATTGCGATGGATTTCAGTGGTGGAACGCTCTCCTAACATAGTAAAAATTAGCTCAAAATCATCCATGTGATCCCGAAGATTCTCGCGCTTTAAACCTTTTAGTTTTTTGTATTCACTTGGCGTAACCCCAAAAGTTGCTTTAGATATCTCAGCTGTGAGAACTTCATAATCTCTATCTTCCTTCGCACCCCTCTGTTTCCATTCTTCAGTTAACTCTTCACGAATAACGATACCGCGCATGCGTTTTTCAATCCAGTCATCGCTATAACCTTTAAGCTTGTAGATGGCACGCATACGCTGAGCAGCTAGTTCTGGGTTTTCTATTTCTTGGACACGTTCAAAGCCTATCTTGGCTAACCAGCGCTTAAAAGGCTCAGCTTTGGGAGATGGGATTGATTGGATGATACGGAAAATTCCTTCGGTATTGGCACAATCTGTTTCTCGCATCTTTCTATCTGGAGCAGGCAATTTCAACCCGTGACATTTTGTCACGACTTCACTTCCTTCTTCTGATAAGCGTTGTTTTAATTTTCTCCAATAAGCTCCAGCATCAGAACTTTCCGTTAACACAGCACACACATCAACGACAGAGAACCACCATTCATTATTATGAATGATCTTTCTGATTTGCTTACCTTTAAAAACAGCTATTTTGGTTAAAGTATTTGGATTTGACATGGTTTTCCCCTTGTATTTTGATTGTGGTTATTTCGTCCAGGGGAAGACGTATTGTTTGATTATATTAAACGGTTTGGGGAACCGATTGATTTATAGCTTAATATGAATACCAATAACAGTCAATTTTTACCCACAACTAAAAGAATCTAAGGCACATCTAACATTTTGATTAATGGCATATATTAATCTCCAACAACTCCTCCCACCGCGTTGTAAAACGCTTGGATTGATACGCTTTATTGTACCAATCTTTGCTGATGCCTTCGGCGGCTAGGAACATTTTCGAGGTGTTATGACGATTATTCCAGTTGTCGATGGTGGTCATGAGTTTGGCTTTGCGACTTTTGTCATAGGATTCGGTAAAAAGTTGTTTCTCAACGGATGATTGAGGTTGAAGATTTGAAAGGATAATCCCTGCCTTCTTATATCCATATCCTTCTTTATAAATTGATTTTACTAATCTTTGGGCGGCATTAATAAGATCTGGGGTATAAGCGGTCGGTGGATTTAAGTGAACACCAGCGGCATTGGAATAATAGCCCTCTTCCCTCTTAAATCGGTTGGTCATTAAATACACTTGAACATAACCACACACAGATTCTTGCGAACGTAATTTCTCGGCGGCGTTAGCGATATAAGATGCAATGGGCTCATAAAGTTCTTCTAAGGATTTGGCTTCTTTAGCAAAGGTGCGTGAGGTGGTGATGGCTTTTTTATCTTCACGATTATCTTGGGATTCAATACAAGAAAGACCTCTTAATTCCCATACCGTTTTAAGTGACATGATGGTTAAGTTCTGCTTAATCCAGGTGTCAGGCATATTTTTAAATTGTAAGGCAGTCAAAATACCGTGACGCTTAAGAAAATCCGACTTCTGACGGCCAATGCCCCAGATTTCCTCGACGGGGGTTTTTTCAAGCCAATGGTCGATGTCCTTTTCATTAAGCAAACCAAACACGCCCTCAACCTTGTTTTTCTTAGCAATATAATTGGCCATCTTGGCAAGGGTCTTGGTTGGCGCAACTCCAATTGAAACAGGCATGCCCGTATCCTGCATGACTCGATCTCTGACGAGCTTGGCATCATGGAGAGGATTCTTGGTCGCCTCATCCCATATGAGAAACGCCTCATCAATGGAATAAATTTCAAGTTCAGATGCAAATTGAGCAGCGGTTTGCATCACTCGTCCGGAAAGATCGCCATATAAAGCAAAATTCGCAGAATAAACAGATACACCTTCACGCTCGATGATACTACGGCATTTAAAGTAAGGTGCACCCATAGGAATGCCTATGGCCTTGGCTTCATTGGAACGAGAAATCACACAGCCATCATTATTGGAAAGCACAACAACAGGTTTACCACGCAAGGAAGGATTAAACACCCGCTCACACGAGACGAAGAAATTATTACAGTCGAGCAAGGCAAAGATATGGCTCATAGACTTCCTTTAAAAGGAATGAATAACGTGAAGCACCACACCCCAAATTTCAAAATCCATATCGTCGGTAATGGTGATCGCTGGATAATTCGGATTTTCAGGTATCAGTTTACATACACCGTTAGATTTAAACAGACGCTTAACCGTAAACTCGCCATTGATGATCGCAACCACAATACTCTTGTGCTTGGCTTCAAGGGAACGATCAACAATGAGCATATCCCCTGAATGAATGCCCGCATTAATCATAGAATCCCCTTTCACCTTTACAAAAAAAGTAGATGCGGGATGCTGGATTAAATATTCATTGAGATCTAAATGATAGTCTAAATAATCATCTGCCGCCGAAGGAAAACCAGCGGAAACAGGGTTTAGATATAAAGGTAGTGTGTTTTGGGTTATCATATCTGGTAATGTTATTGAATTAAATACGTTGCATCGCATTGCCCAACGATTTCAATATAACCTGATTCGGTTTGCATAGAAGCTTCTGAACTACTACTGTCCATAGCCATATTCATTTCTTTAGCGACATAGCCTCTTGTCAAAACAACTCTGTTGGCTTGATACATTTCCTGAGCATTACTGTTAATCTGCAAAAGTTTACCTAAATTAGCCCCAGACCCTTCTGCTAAACGCTTTGCTCTTTCTTTGGCATCTTTAGCTGCTTCTTTAAGAATATCGCGT
>CAZHGK010000095.1:0-7615 GCA_964532095.1 uncultured Planctomycetales bacterium
GTCTAATCAAGGTGTTAACTGGTCCAGTATCAGCCAAATGACCAACGCCTCGATCAATTGGAATGACTTGAATGTGGAAAGCCGTACAGGGATTAACTGGCTTGATATTGGTTCAATGAGCCGTGGCGGGGTCAATTGGCAAGACATTTCTTCTTCCACTCGTTCAGGCGTCAATTGGGGCGGCTTAAACACATTAATGAGTAATGTGACGACGATTTTAACACGTGTTGGTACTTCCTCTGATTCATCTAGCGCTTCATCACCAACATTATTTGGTAAATTAGCCTATGTTTCTGATCAGGTGGCCAATGTTTCTAATTCTAACAATACAAATACCCAAAGCATTTTGGACGCTGTAACAAATGTTCAGGATACATTGGGTACGGAATCAGATACGGCATCAGACAATACCATATTTGGGGATATTAATAGCGTTAACAGCAATGTCAATACCGTAAACGCAAATATTGGAACATCAGCTGATACAAAAACAGTTGAAACCACCTTATTTGGAAATATCGCTGCTGTTAAAGATTTTTCGCAAAAGGGCAAGAGTAGTGCGGATGCTGCTTTAGGATACACCAAGGACATTGTTCGTGACTTGGGAGTTAGTGGTGCTACCCCAGCGATTTATGCAAAATTAAAAGGGTTGGAAGATTTGATTAATGATATTCACGCTTCCGCTGAGAAATTAGTGGGTAGTGGTGCAGGCGGTGGCGAAGGAAGTGGCATCGAAGACAAGAGTTTTGCCAAGAAAATGCTGGATGGCTTAAACGAATTATTGGCCCGCGAAGCTGCCAAGGCTGGCTTGGAAGATACCATGACAGTTTCCCAATTGGCTGATAAAGAAGCCAAGGACATGGAAAAAGTTACAGAAAAGCTTGAAGAAATTACAGCCAAGATCAATGCCTTGCGCGAAGCGATGGGAGCCCAGGACGTAGTGGTCAAGACCTGGTTTGAAAGTGAATAATGAATATCCATAACAGCCCTTCCCTCAAAACATTGATGTTGTTCATCATGGGCATCATTTTCACGACGGGAATGATGCCTTTGGTTTTTGCCGACGTGTATGTCAACGTCATGGCGGTCAATGGCGCCAATGCCCCTAAAGAAACCCAGGTGCGCTTTAACTTGCCTGGCGACCTTAAGGCAGAAGATATTTTAGACACCAATGGCCTGGACCTTGACTATGATGTCAATGACCATAATTTTTTTGTTCATGGCTTAGTTAAGCTAGAAGCTAAAGGTTCACAAACATTCCGTATCCGCGTGAGGGATGCGTGGAAATTAAATCCGGAAGAATTTGAGGGTTTAAAAAAACAAATTGAACAAGGGTATAATCAATTAGGGGTTCCCAATAGCCCTGAAAAAGCAGAACTGCTTAAAAAACATTTATTAGAAAAATTAAATTACATCATTGAAGGCCAGGCTGCTAAAAGTGGTAGTGTCGAAGGTCGTATCGATGCGTACCGTGCGCAGGTATCCGCTTTGCAGCGTATCCGCAAAGATGCCATGGGGGTTGATTATTGGCGATCAAATCCTGAGGATCAAATCCAGGAAAAATTGGTCCGCATGAATATTGAGGTTGAAAATCCAGCGACGAATAATAATAAGACAGTAAAGCATAAGCATTTTTTGCCTTTGGAAGTCAAGCCTGAACATTTGGTTGATTTTGAAGGGTTTGAAATCCGTTATGATGAAAAAAGGAATCAACTTTTCTTATTTAAAGAAGAAGATATTACCCCTGGAGAAAAGAAACTTTATTCGATCGGTATTCGTGATGTATGGTTTGTTTCACAAATTGACATCAATTATTTGCGTCAGAGGTCAGATTATGCGTACGGGTTTTTAAAGACTTCTAAATATGCCGACGGAGCAAAATATTTATATGATCAGATTGGTGAAGGTTTAGCAAAGATAGAAGCGTCCCAGGCCCAACAGCGCGAGATTAAAAGTCACATCAGTGCCTATCGGGAAAACCAGCAAACATTTGAGCAAGCCCGCACGGATGTTGAGAGTTTAGAAAAATTATTAGCAGCGTTCCGTGAAAATCTTGAAAAGAGCAAGGTCAAAAATGTGCTTAAGAATATTTCATCTATTAAGAGTTTGGGTGATTTATCAAAGGTTTTAGCAGGAAAGAGCATGGGGGCTGATAACGCATGGGCATATATGGGTTGGGTGATGGGTTTTGTCGGACTGCTTATTTTTGGCAGTTTTATTTTCTGGATGTTGCGTTCTAAGGGAAATAAAAAAGATGAAAAGAATGGCGACGAGCCGGCAAAATCGGCGTAGAATAAAATAAAGAGGGTGTTATTTTTATGGCAAGTCAATCATTACAATATACAGAAGTTGGTGTGGTCAAAGCGGTGCGCGGAAGTATCGTTATCGTCGTCGGATTTCGCAACTGTATCAATGGGCAGTTGATCAAATTTGGTTATGGCACCATTGGGATGGTTGTTGGTTTTTCCGAGATTGAAACCCAGGTCTTGGTTATTAAGGAAGATGAAAAAATCAAGACAGGGGATAAAGCCATTGCCTCCATTGAACCATTTGAAATGCCTGTTGGTGATAAGTTTATTGGCCGCATCATTAATGTTTTAGCTGATCCTCTCGACGGGCTTGGGCCTATCGAGCATGATAAGATGTACCCTATTTTCGCGGAAGCACCACCAGCCCTGGTACGCCAACCTTTAAAGAAAACATTGGAAACCGGGATCAAGGTATTGGATGCGATGATCCCTATTGGTTTAGGACAGCGTGAATTGATTTTAGGGGATAAGGGGACAGGTAAGACAACCTTTGTTACAGATACCATTTTAAGCCAGAAGAATACCGGCGTTATTTGCATTTATGTGGCCATTGGTAAGCCTCGTTCAGCCTTGGCCAAGATTGTTCAATTATTTAAAGACCATGAATGCTTTAAATACAGCATTATTATTACCGCTGGGGCATCAGCGCCTCCAGGCCAGCAATACTTAGCTCCCTATGTGGCGTGCTCGACAGCAGAATATTTCTTGCACCAGGGAAAGAATGTATTTATCGGTTTTGATGATTTCACCAAACACGCCTGGGCCTATCGTGAAATTTCCTTGTTGTTAGGCCGTCCACCAGGACGTGACTCTTATCCCGGGGATATTTTTTATCTGCACTCCAAAATGATTGAACGTGCGTGTTTCTTGGATGAGAAACACGGGGGTGGTTCCATTACATTTTTCCCCATCGTAGAAATTTTGGAAGGGGATTTGACCGCCTTCGTTCCTTCAAACCTTGTGTCCATGACAGATGGGCAGATTTATTTAAGTGGTAGCTTGTTCGGGGAAGGTCAGAAGCCCGCGCTTGACCTTGGGTTGTCAGTTTCCCGCGTCGGGTCAAAGGTGCAGTGGCATGCCATTAAAACTTTATCCGGTCCTTTACGTTTGGAATATCTGCAATACCGTGAATTGCTGAGAATTTCCAAATTAAAAACCAGCGGGCATTCCGATGAAACCTTGGAGAAGTTAAAACGAGGGGCGATCTTGACGGAAATTTTGCGCCAGGACAAGGATAAGCCTGTAACCCAAGAAGCCCAGGTCATTATTTTCTATGCATTCAACAAGAAATTGATGAATGACTTAACCATTCCGGAAGTGCGTATTTTTCAGGATGAAATATTTGATTATGCCAAGAAAACTGCGAATGATTTGTTGTTGACCATCCGTGACAAACGCAAATTGGATGCAGATATTGAAAAAGGCATTGTGGCCCTGGTACAAGATTATTTGAAGCAGCTAGCAGCTCGTCGGGAAAAGCCAAAGAAGGACGCAACAGACCAATACGATGAGTATGAAGAAGCAGAGGCAAAGTCCCATTAAGGAACGCTTATGGCATCTGCCACGCAATTTCATTGCACAATTTTAAGTGCTAAAAATACGATTTTTGAACAAGAAGTGACCAGTGTTTTTGTTACCGGGGACAGAAGCGAGTATGAACTTTTGGCCTATCACTATCCGGTCATTGGCTTGGTGCAAAAGGGGAATATTGTTATTGATGGGGATAAGGAAATCCCTATCCGTTCAGGAATACTCAAGTTTTTTGCTAATGAGTGTACCATTTTAATTCAGGAAAGTGACCAGACGTATGCCACGGCCAAGAAGATCCAAGAAAATTGGACAAACGCAAAGCCGTGAGGAAGGATTGTTAGGATGATAGCAGAAACGTTTCTAATTTTGACAGTTATGTTCATCGCAATCATGGGGCCATCTGTCGTTATTGCGGTGTTAGGTTATGCGGTTATTAAGGCCTTGGGCCGGAATCCTTCCGCTGCTTCAAAAATTTTTATTGGCATGGCTGTCATGTTGGTGTCTGTGGAAGCGATTTCGATTATGGCGATTTTAATTATTTTCCAATTATTTCAGACCAAATAGGGCGCGATGACCAACTGGCTTGAAGGCACAATATTTGTAATTGTTTTTTCTATTTTGATCATAACCCCTTGTATTGGTTTGTTGATGATCGGTAACAAGATGCTTAATGATATGGGTAATTTCCCATCGAAAGCAGCAGATATTCAAATGGGGATTATTTGGAAGGTTATATTAATCGACGCAGTGACGTTTATATTCCTTGCGGCTTTTTTAAAGGTTGTTACATCTATTTAAGTAATTAAAACGGGCCTGCCGCTCCCTGCGGCATGCACGTTATCGCATAAGTAATTGTATAAACAGGAGATCCTATGAGCTGGAGTTTAATCATTCAATTTTTAATTCTGACGGTGGTCATATCCGGAGCGGTGATTTTTGCCTTGTATATGATTTTAATTAAAACAGTCGACGGGGCTAAACAACGTTTAGACCGTGACGCGGAAGCAGCCCGTCAGCGTGAGGCGGAGCTGAACCAGAAAATTAAAGAAGCTGATGCAGAATTATTGCGCCGTAAGAAAGAACTGGATGTGATTGAAAAGAAAATGCGTCAGGAATCTGAAGAAGCAGCAACCAAGCAGCGGGAAGAAATCGTCCAAAAAGCCCGTACAGAAGCCGAAGATATTATTGTCAAAGCCCAAAATGCCAGGGAAGCCATTAGACGTGAAATTGAAAAAGCGATGGAATTGAAAATTGTCGATTATGCGACCAAGGTAACATCAGAAGTTTTCAGCACCCAAAGCAAGGATGCTTTAGATCGTCAGCTGTTTAAAGAGTTTATCGAAAAATTAGAACAAGTGGATATGTCTCGGTTAGGGCCGGATATCAAGGTTGCAGATGTGATTACTGCCAATCCCTTAGACCAGGCTGCTTTAAATGATGTGGCTGCCATATTTAAAACCAAACTTGGACGTGAGATTAAGTTAAACCCCAAGATTGATAAGACCGTGGCAGGTGGTGTGGTCTTGCAATTTGAAAGTCTTGTCCTCGACGGTTCTTTACAGAAGTTTTTTAAGGATACCGCTTTTGTCATTAAACAAGATGTCGAGAAACAATATAGCGCTTAATTAATAACGGTTTACTATGGGTAAAGCAAGCAAGGTCAAGGTTGAGGTCATGGAAGTCCGGGATCTGGTGGACTTAGTCCAGGTCCTCAAAGACGTTGCCGACATGAAATACCATGCTTTGTCCCAGCAACGGATTAAATTCAACCGTTTTGGTGAATCGTTTATTGATTTTTTCAGCATGGTTGGTTTTGCTGAAGTGCGTCATCCGCTAGTCACCAATGATAATCCTAAGACAGCCATTGTTGTAATTTCATCTGAGCGTGGGTTCGTCGGAGATTTAAATAGCCGTGTCGTCGGGCGGGCAATGGAAGAAAAGGAAAAGAACGCCCAATCTGTATTTGTGGTCATTGGAAAAAAAGGCATCGGTAAGCTTGAAGGCTTAGGCCAAAAAATTGAACGTGCTTGGGAAGATGTTGAAGATAAAGGTTTTTACGAAATTTCTTTGGAAATTAAAGACTATATCGTTAAGGAAGTGATGGAAGGTCGCGTGGGGCGGGTTGTGGTGGTTTATCCTTGGCCTAAAGATTACACCGTCATTAAACCGCGCGCGGTTAAGCTTTTGCCGTGTGAGAGTTTGCTTCCCGTGCAGGAAAATACCGGAGAAGTTAAGGAAGTTATAGAAGAATCTGATGCGGTGGACATGATCGGTTATTTGGCGGACCTGTGGTTATCGTCGAAGATTTATGAAATATTTTTTGATACAAATTTAGCGGCAGCTTCTGCGCAAACGCAGCAGCTGGATAACAGTTTGGGCAAGATGAAGAAGGAACGGGAAGCTGTTAAATTAAAATACCGCAAAGCCCGTCGTGGTGATATTGACAAAAGTTTACGTGAGGTTTTTTCCGCCCGTATGATGGCGCAGAAATAGGGGATAAGAATATGGCGACACAAAAAGCTGTGAATGTGATTAAAGATAGTGGCCGCGTGTATGCGGTGCAAGGTCCTGTTGTGGACGTGCGTTTTGCCGTCGATGAAGAAGCTCCTGCGGTTTATGACTGTATTGAAACAAAAACATTTGATGGCAAGAAGGTTGTCTTGCAAACAGCCGAGCATTTAGGCCCTGGCCTGGTCCGCTGCATTTCATTATCAGATACTTTAAACTTGCAGTTGGGGGCTCTTTGTACAAACACCAAGCTGCCAATTGCTATTCCGATTGGTGATGGTTGTTTTGGCCGCGTTATGGATGCGGCAGGCCGTCCATTGGATAATGCGGGCCCATATAATTGTCCTGAAACAGTGCCTATCCGTCGACCAGTCGATCAAGTTTATTTTGATTTAAAGAAAAAAGGCCGTGAAATTCCAGAACTCTTGGAAACCGGGATTAAATATATTGATTTGCTTTATCCCATGATCAAGGGAAGTAAGACCGGGGTTCTTGGAGGAGCTGGTTGCGGGAAGACTGTTGTTATTTTGGAACTGATCAACAACATCGTCAAGGCCCACGGGGGTGCATGTGTGTTTACCGGGATTGGGGAACGCATCCGTGAAGGTAATGAGCTTTATTATGAATTGGAAGAAAGCCATTTGTTACCAAAAGTTATGTTGGCCTTTGGGCAGATGGACCAGCCGCCTGGTGCGCGCGCCGAGGTTGTTAATGCTGGATTAACGATGGCCGAATATCTGTTGGCCAAAAATAAAGACGTTTTGCTCTTCATGGACAATTTATACCGTTTCATTCAAGGGGGACAGGAAGTATCTACCCTTTTAGGCCGTGTTCCTGCAGAAACCGGTTATCAGCCTACATTGGCATCTGAAGTTAATACCGTTCAGGAACGTATCCGTTCCGTTGAAGGCGGGGGTTCCATTACCGCGATGCAGGCGGTTTACGTTCCTGCTGATGATATGACAGACCCTGCGGTCGTTTCTATTTTCGCAACTCTCGACGGGGTTATTGTTTTGTCCCGTGACCTTGTTCAGCGTGGGATGTATCCTGCCATCGATCCTTTGCAAAGCACCTGTACCAACTTGGATACCAACGTCGTGGGCCGTCGCCACTATGAACTTTCCCAACAAGTTATCCAGCATTTTAACAAACACAATGCGCTTAAACGTATCGTTGCAGTTATCGGTCTGGAAGAATTAAATAAGGAAGACCAGAAGATTTATAAACGTGCTGAAAAATTATATAATTTCATGACCCAGCCGTTTGCC
>CAZHGK010000096.1:0-282 GCA_964532095.1 uncultured Planctomycetales bacterium
AAAGGTAACGTACTTATCGCTGTTGCCGTATATTTTGATAAGACACGTTTAATCGACAATATCCTTATTGGGGTTCATGAATAAAAACACCAAGAAAGTTAGAGTCGGTATTCTAGGGTGTGGTGCGATTAGCTCTAGAATTGCCCGCAGCATCAAGACAGAATGCGCCCAAACCGCAATTGTCAGCGCTTTGTTTGACATAAATCCTGCCAAGGCTTTATTGCTTCAAAAACATATCCCTCAACAAAATGTTGTTAAAACTTCATACGCTGATCTATTAGC
>CAZHGK010000096.1:292-7599 GCA_964532095.1 uncultured Planctomycetales bacterium
AATTGTGATTTGCTTGTTGAGGCTGTTAATGCTCCAGACACGCACCGTTTAATTTGCCAAGCGATTGCCGCGAATAAAGATGTTTTGATAATGAGCGTTGGTAAATTCATTGATGGGGAGTCGATTCTGAAAGTTGCCCGCAAGCAAGGGGTAAAGCTGTTAATACCGTCGGGAGCAGTAGCGGGTATTGATGCCATTAAGGGAGCAAGCTTAGGAAAGATTTATCAAATTACGTTAACAACGCGCAAACCTATTTACGGTTTTGCCGACAATGCCTATGTGCAGGCTCGACGCATTAATTTGTCCCAAATAAAAAAAGAAACAATTTTATTTGAAGGTAGCGTCGGACAGGCTGTAAAATGTTTCCCACAGAACATCAATGTAGCTGCCACGATCGCTTTGGCGGCAGGTGGCACAGATAAATTAAGAATTCGTATTAGCACGTCACCAGATTTTAAAGTGAATTCGCACGAGATTGAAGTAGTAGGAGAGTTTGGCCGCATGATCACTAAAACAGAAAATGTAGTTTGTCCTGATAATCCCAAAACTAGTTTCTTGGCAGTATTGTCTGCAATCCGTACACTCAAAGAATATTTAGATGGTGTGCGGGTGGGGACTTAATATAAGTTTTATTAACGAAAGGAGGGTAAACTGTATGGCAATTAAAAAAGTAGCTAAAGTTGGTGTGAAAAAAGAAAAAGGGTACCTCTATTTTGTCGATAAACAAGGCGACATCTCTGCAGCAAAGATGGCCCGTGGAGACAAAAAAGGCGGCGCACCCAAGAAAGTCGCTAAAGTCGGTATTAAAAGAGAAGAAGGATATCTCTATTTCATCGACAAAGCTGGCGATATCGCTTGCGCCAAAATGGTCAGAGGTGGTAGCAAAAAGAAATCATCCAAAAAGTCTTCCGCTAAGAAGACAAGTAAAGCAAAACCAAAGACCAAGAAACGCAAGTAATTTGCTCATTTAGCAGAAGCAAATTAAGGGGTGAGGGGGTCATAAGCACTAAGGCCCCCTCACTTTTTTATCCTATGTCCTCAGATTCCATTATTATTCGCGGTGCTCGTGAGCATAATCTTAAAAACATTACGCTCACCATTCCCCGTAATCAATTTGTCGTCATTACTGGTTTAAGTGGTTCCGGCAAATCATCCTTGGCTTTTGATACCATTTATGCGGAAGGTCAGCGCCGCTATGTCGAAAGTTTATCTGCCTATGCCCGCCAATTCCTAGACCAGATGCAAAAGCCCCAGGTGGAACATATCGAAGGGCTTTCTCCGACGATCTCGATTGAGCAAAAAACAGTCAGCCGTAATCCTCGTTCCACAGTTGCGACCCAAACAGAAATTTATGATTATTTGCGTTTGTTATTTGCCCGTATTGGTTCACCTCACTGCCCACAATGTGGCAAGCCGATTGAACGTCAAAGTGTCCAGCAAATTGTCGATACCATTTTATCCTTGCCTGAAGCAACGAAGATTAATGTTTTAGCTCCTTTAGTCCGGGGACGAAAAGGGGAATACCGTCATATTGGTCGCGATGTGGCAAAAAGCGGTTTTGCCCGTATGCGTGTTAATGGCAAAATTCTTGAGGTGGCGGATGATATAAAATTGGACAAATATAAAATCCATCACATTGAAGCCGTGGTTGATCGTTTAAGTGTGCGTGCGGATATCCGTAAGCGTCTTTCAGATTCAGTTGAGACGGCTTTGAAGGTTGGGCAAGGGATTGTGATTGTTGATTTCAATGGGGCTAAACCAGATCAGATTTTTAGTGAGCAATACGCCTGTGTGGATTGCGGCACGTCTTTAACGGAAATTGAACCGCGCATTTTTTCTTTTAATTCTCCTTATGGAGCCTGTCCTGGGTGCAATGGCTTAGGCACCAAGATGGAAATTGATGCCAATGCCTTAGTGCCGGATCCTGATAAACCGTGGGTATCTGCCATTGTGCCGTGGAAAAAAGGTTCTGGCGGGTACATGATGTATTATCGGGCAGTTTTGCGAGAATTAGCCAATATCCACGATGTTGATCCTCGTTTGCCATTTAACAAGCTAGATAAGAAATTTAAGAATATTGTTTTTCATGGGTCAGAAGATGAAATTTGGGGCCGCCAGTTTGAAGGGGTGGTCCGTTATATGGAGCGTTTATTTCAAGAAACAGACAGTGATTGGCTCAAAGAGGAAATTTCTTCGTTTATGTCTGTTTCATCCTGCCCGGCATGTAAAGGATTACGTTTAAAACCAGAATCGTTAGCAGTGACCGTGGGCAATCAAAATATTGCCCAGGTTGTTGCCTTGTCAATTACGGAAGCCAAAGCATTTTTTAATGGATTAAAATTAAGTAAAGATAAACAAACCATCAGCTCAGAAATTCTAAAAGAAGTGCATCGTCGTCTGGATTTCTGCATCAATGTGGGTTTGGATTATTTAACATTGGACCGTCGTAGTTCAACCTTATCCGGCGGGGAAGCTGAGCGTATTCGTTTAGCAACGCAGGTGGGTTCTGGTTTGGTTGGCGTTATTTATGTTTTAGACGAGCCGAGTATTGGTCTTCATCAAAAAGATAATGATCGCTTATTGGCAACCTTGCATGCCTTGCGTGATTTAGGCAATACCCTCATTGTTGTTGAGCATGATGAAGACACTATCCGTCGGGCAGACTATGTGGTGGACCTAGGCCCAGGTGCAGGGGAATTAGGTGGCGAAATTTTATATGCCGGAGAAGTCAAAGGGCTGCTATCCTGTGACCGTTCCTTAACGGGCCAGTATTTAGCGGGAAAATATGTTATCCCCATGCCTAAAACCCGTCGGCAGGCAGCTAAGGGAGAGATGTTAAAGATTTTAGGGGCTAAAGAACATAATCTTAAGAATATTGATGTGCATATTCCTTTAGGATGTTTTGTCTGCGTGACAGGTGTTTCTGGTTCAGGAAAATCGACCCTTGTTGAGGATATTCTTTATAAAGCATTGGCCGCTCATATTAATAAGAATAAAGAGAAGCCTGGTGCGTATCGCAAAATTGAAGGTGTTGGTCTTTTAGATAAGGTTATTGTTGTTGACCAATCACCGATCGGACGTACCCCGCGGTCTAATCCAGCGACGTACACAGGTGTTTTTACAGAGATTCGGGATTTGTTTGCCCAGATGCCAGAATCCAAAATGCGTGGCTACCAGCCAGGCCGTTTTAGTTTCAATGTCAAGGGTGGGCGTTGTGAGGCCTGTGGTGGGGATGGGATTAAGAAGATTGAAATGCATTTCTTGCCTGATGTGTATGTGGAATGTGAAGTTTGTCATGGCAAACGATTTACAGACCAAACCCTTGAGGTAGAATTTAAGGGAAAGAATATTGCCGATGTTTTAAATTTGCCTGTGGTTGAAGCGTTGGAACTTTTTGAAAGCATTCCGAAGGTTAAGAATGTTTTGCAAACCTTGGTGGATGTGGGGCTGGGGTATATCCGTTTAGGCCAATCAGCAACCACTTTATCCGGCGGAGAAGCGCAAAGGGTTAAATTAGCCAGTGAATTATGCAAGCCGGCAACTGGACGGACTTTTTATATTTTAGATGAGCCTACCACAGGTTTGCATTTTGCCGACGTGGATAAGCTTTTAGTAGTGTTGCAACGTTTAGTCGAACGGGGGAACACGGTTTTGGTTATTGAACATAATTTGGATGTGATTAAATCTGCAGATTATCTAATAGATCTGGGCCCAGATGGTGGGGATAAGGGTGGCCAATTAGTTGCCAGTGGTACCCCTGAAGAAATTATGGCCCATCCATCGTCGCATACTGGAAAATATTTAAAGAAATTTATTAAACAAAGGCAGGGGCAATGATGCGCTTACGTTTGGCGTTTTTATTCATATTCATTTTTGTTGGCATTGTCCATGCACAGGATATGCGCACGGAATTAATGGCAACCTCCCAAAAAGCATTTGAAGATGGGTTTTATGACGTGACGATCAAGTATTTAGGACAGCTGTTAAATGCTGAAGGTTTGTCTCCAAAGGAAGAATTAAATGCGCGCATGCTTTTAGGCCAGAGTTATTTTTTAAAGAATGATTTTGAACGGGCCTTGCAAGTTTTCGACCAAGCCCGCAATGTTGTGGTTGATTCAGATGTGGCTGTGTATTGGATGGCAGAAACATTATTAAAACTTGAGCGTTTAGATCAAGCAGCGTCGATTTATCGAAAGTTTATCAGTAATTTTCCTAATTCTGTTTATATTCCACAGGCATATTATGGTTTAGGATGGATGGCTTATAAGGCAAAGGATTATCAGGGGGCGTTAAATTATTTTGACCTTTTAATCCAGAAATATCCTGGCCATCCCATTATAGAAGACACCTTTCTTCGACGGGGAGAATGTTTGTTAGATAAGGGTGATTTTGACAATGCCCAACAGGCCTTTAAGCAATTTTTGGAAAAATATCCTGGTAGTGGCAAGACAACAACTGCTTTATTAAGTTTGGCAGATGCACAGTTTTATTTGGAAGATTATTCAGGGGCGATTGCCTCCTATAGTCGGGTGATTGCAACCAGCGCTTTACCGGAAGAGCAGGTGGAGGCAAGTGTTGGCAAGGCGTGGTGCTTTTTGCGGTTGAATGATTTGACCCAAGCCCAGCAGCAAGTGGTGGTGGCAAAACAGATGGCTAAAGAAAAATCTATTGAATCAGAGAATCTGTCCTTGGTTGCCGGCGAGATCTGTTACGCGCAGAATTCATGGGAAGCTGCGGCTAAGGCCTTTTCCGAGACTATTGAACATTTTCCCAAGGCTATGAGTTTGCCGCAAGCCTATTTAGGCAAGGCTAACTCGATGTTTATGCTCAATGAGTGGGAGAAATCTTTGGATGATTATAAATCAGCATTTCAGGAAGCTCAGGTACAGCTTAACGGGGATGTGGCAGAGAAAGCATTATCAGGCCAGGCTTGGTGTTTGATGAAATTAAAAAGGATGGAAGAGGCTAAACCTTTGTTTGACCGTTTGTATGAAAAGGCAACAGATCCCGCGGCAAAGGCCAATGCGCTAATCCAGTATGCGGATGGGTTAGCTGAAAATGGAGAAGCTTCTCAAGCGCAAGATATTTATACGAGGGTGTTAAAGGAGTTTCCAACGAATAGCATGGTTCGCTATGTGCGTTTTAAGCAGGCGGTGCAATTATTAAATATTATGAAATATCAGGAAGCGGCGACGATTTTAAGTTCTTTAAATGTGCCTGCATCAGAATCTGATCTTAGTCAAGCCAAAGAAGCCTGGAAAGATGATTTGAATTATTATTTAGGCGTGGCTTTTTTTAAAATTGGCAATTGGGCTAAAGCTGCCTTTGCCATGGATGCTTTTTTAAAGAATTTATCAGTGCCGTCGGATTTTACGCCTCAAGCGAATTATATTTTAGCCTTATCATACCTGAACCTGCATAATACAGAAGAGGCATTAAAAATTTTCCAAAAGATTTTAAGATTGTATCCAAATGAGCCGGATGTTTCTCCGAATGCGGATTTAGGCATTGCCAAATGTTTGTGGGAACAGGAGCAGTCTAAAGAATCAATTAAACGTTTTAAAATGATTGTTTTTAAATACCCGGGCACGGAAACCCAGTTTGAGGGCTTGTTGTGGTTGGCTCAGTATTATTTGAAAAATGCAGATTTTGAATCTGCCATTGGTTACTATGAGCAAATTATTAAGATTTTCTCCCAGAATGTTTTAATAGACCAGGTGTATTATGAATTAGGCCAGGCCTATGAGCAGCAAAACCAGTATGAAAAAGCCCGCAATATTTACGATCAAGTGGGGAAGAAAGATGCGGAATTTTATGCCAAGGCCCATTTAGCAGCGGCGGGGATTTATGCTAAAGAACGCCAGATGTCAGAGGCGATTAAGGCTTATGAAGAAATTGTGCGTTCCTATCCTTTATATGCCAGAGATGCCTTGGTGCGCATGGCCCAATTATATCGGTTGAACCAAAATTATGATAAAGAATTAGAGATGTATGACAAGGCTTTTAATGTGAATCAGGGAAATAGCACGGTCACTAACGCGGAATTGCACTTTAATGCTGCAGATGCGTATGAAAATTTAGGTCTATGGGAAGATGCGGTTAATCGGTATTTAGCAATTCCGTCGCAATATCCTAAAGAAACAGCGTGGATTGTAAAAGCGTATTTACGCATTGCCAAGATTTATGAAAATCGTCGTGATTGGGAAGCGGCGCGGGTGACGTATCGTAAAATCATCCAACTCAATTCTGAAGAAGCCAAGTTTGCCCAAGAGCGGTTAGAATGTATCAGTGCTAACACATCATCCAAACGGTGAGAATAAACTATGTCGATCACTATTTATAAATTATGGCAGTTGCTGTTAAAGGCGGGCCCGATGATTTGGCCAATTATGGTATTGTCGGTGATTGCCCTTGCGATTATTTTTGAGCGTATCTGGTATTTGCGACGGATGATCAAAGATGATCTTATTTTTAAGCAGCAATTATTCCGTTTAATTGAATCCAATCAATTTCAGGAAGCGATTGATTTGACGGCGCATACTTCATCGTCATCCTTGGGAAGAATTTTGCGTGCTGGGGCTTTGCGTGCAGGAGGGCATAAGGACGAGATTATGGCGGCCATGCAGGCTGCGTATGGGGCGGAGGCTTTTTCGGCCAAACAATTTCTGAATTTGGTTTTATCCATTGCCCACATTGCGCCCATGATGGGATTTTTAGGTTCAATTGGAGGTTTGGTATCTGTGTTAAATGTGATCAGTGCGCGTACTAATGTACTAAATCCCATAGGAGCTCCTGATGTTGCGGCTGGTTTATGGCAGGCAATGTTAACGAGTATTGCAGGTTTAGCTGTTGGGATTATGTCTTATGTGTTTTATTCCTGCTGTGCGCATATCCTCAACAATATATTGGCAAGTTGGGAACGTTCCATCAATGAGATGTTATTGCTATTAATTGCCCCGGCATCCAGTGGGGATGTTAATGAAGAGGAAGAAGATGTTCTTTAATAAGCACGGTTTAACATTAGGATGGCATCCGTGGATGTTGGCGATTGCCACAGCTAATTTTATCGTCATCATCGGGATTTTTATTTTGATGATGTGTTATTTTCGGCAACCTGTGACAACAACCATTGTCATGCCAGCATCAACATCTGTAAGTATGGCCTCTCAGGGGTCAGCTTCTATTGTTGTCACAGCTGAAGATGTTATTTATTTGAATGATAAGGTAGTTACTTTAAATGAATTAAAGCGTATTTTTGTGCGTGGCCGCATGAAAGAGCAGTCTTTGCAATTACGTGTTAACCGTAG
>CAZHGK010000097.1:0-4623 GCA_964532095.1 uncultured Planctomycetales bacterium
GAACACTGCTCTGTGGCAGCAGATACGCGGGTTCAATTCCCGTCGGGCACCCCATAGAAAATGGACTTTCTCTTGAAGGTCTATTTTTTGTTTTAAGCCCATGTTTGTTGGCAACTCTCCAAATTTTTCCGGTTCTGACTTTTTATACAACGATTCTACCTTTTTATAGTTCATCAGAACTGGCTCAAAGTACTTCTTCATTTTTATATTTAAAACGTTGTCCTTCAAAGTGAAGCTTGTTCCTAAAGCAAAAAAGATTTCTTTCTTAGTTTGGATATCACCTTCGTTAAATTTAGTTCGAGCATGGCATGCAAAATCAAAAACCTTCTCAGTTAATTCCAACCAATTCTCTGCCCTATTTTCTGTTTCCCTTAATTGCTGTTTAACCTTAGAAATACTTGCTTGTAGTAAATTTCGTTCACTAACATACTCTTCATCATTGATCAGGTTCCTATACCGCATCTTAGTTAGATTATCTAATTGCCCTTGAGTATCTATAATTGTATTATTTAATGCCGAGTGTTTTTCTGTGCGAAGACTAATTTCTTTATCATTCCAACTATTCAATATTTCTACTGCCCAGTCTCGAAACTCGGGTAAAATTGTAATCTCTTCTATCTTAGCTTCAACTTGAGTGGACAAATCTACTTCGGAAAGTACTTTCTTCTGGGTACAATTTATATACTTTTTCTTTCCAGTACAGTGATAATAATCGTAACGTTTAACTTCGCCAGTAGTCTTAATTAGCTTGTGCTTAGTTTCAGCTGTGATTCTTGCATCGCACTCACCGCAGGTAATAATCCCAGAAAAAGGATGTTCATAGGTCTTCGATCTAGGCTTACCTGTAGTCTTACCTAAAAGCACCTGTACGCGTTCGTATTGCTCAAAGGTTATCATTGGCTCGTGAGAGCCGGAATAAGTATGTCCACCCCACTCAATGATACCGGTGTAGAACTTGCTATAAAACAGGCTATATAAGCCACTCAATGATAATGGTGTACCACCGCGCTGTTTGCGTTGAACGGTTTTAAATCCCCAATCTTCATTTACAATTTTTAGAATCTGACTAACTGAATAAGTTCCGGTTAGCATCAGTGTCCACATTTCTTTAACCTGATCGAATCTTAGTGGATCTTTTACTATAGTTTTTTCTAGCCTATCATTTAAGTACCCAAGTCTTGCCAAGCTGGGTGAACCACCCTTCTCTAGTTTACTCTCCATACCGCGCATAGTATTCTTCCGTAAATCCAAAATAAATTGATTTGCCATACCGCTTTCTACGCTAAATAATAAAACGTTATCCTCTGGTAGGTATTGTTTATCGATTGTTTGAATTGATTTGAGCAAACCATTTTGAAGCATCCATTGAATAGTTCCACTATCTACGGGATTACGAGAAAGTCGATTAATCTGCCAACACAAAATACCATCAGCCTCGCCTTTTTCAATTCTCTTTAACATCTCCGCAAATACAGGACGTTCATGTGGCTTTTTGGCTGACTTAGACTCCTTAAACTCACCAACTACATCTAATTGCTGGTTGGTTACTAATTCCTTAAGACGATTAATCTGATCATCAATAGATTGAATCTGACGCTCTTCGCTCTCGCTAGATTTACGAGCATAGAGAAAGTATTTAGTTTTATTGATATCACTCATAACCTAACTTTAATACATTAATGGTTAAAGTAAAAGAACCCATAGAATAATCAGAACTAATCTTTCTGATAAACTATCTGCAACAGACGAATCAAGTTCATGCCATAGGCAAGAGCCTGTTCACGGCTAAGATCTTCTTTAAAACGTAACTTCCATAACTTTTGGAATTTAATTATTTGCTCGTCTGTTAACATTTAATTTAATTTTTACCAAACGAAACTTGGTCTTCGTTTGAATTTTCTTCTTGTTTATTAGAGTTGTTTGTAAATTTCATATTTTGGTACTCGTGCAATGACCGGTAAAACTGTTTAAAAATTGTTGTATTGTAACGATTAAGTACGTCTAGTGAAGGATTTTTCCTCATAAAGGATGTAAATTCATCCATAAAATCTCCACTGTTCAAACCAAACTTAGGTTTGCTGATGAATAAAAACAGTTCATTTTCAAGTTTCAAGTACCGCCGTAAGCGCCAGTAGTTTATGATTACTTCTTCAGCCATCACCATTTCTAAAGCAGACTCTGGCTGTAATTCCGCAATTAACTTCTTAGCTATTTTATTGAAGGGTCGGTTCTCGGCAGGATTAATAATGACTTGCTTAGCTAGTAAGCCATGTTTGATTGCGTTGAATTTACTAGTGTTATTATTCGGCATTGATTCTAATAAATTCTTCGGGTTCTAAAATAAAGTCTTCTAATTGATAAATTTTCCACCCATTAAGCCTAATTCGTAAACCCTCTCTGTCATAGTAGGAATAAGTAATTTTTTTGACTAATGATTGTAATACCTGGAGCTTAAACCACTCATATCTCCAATTATCACCAAACCTTTGTTGTAAATTTTGTTTAATAACTTTTCTATCTATATGTTCTCTAGACCACGGAACCCTTTTTGACTCCACAAAAGTGCTCAAACATTTAGGGCAAGCGAATTCACGATCGATATCAACCCCAAAAGTATGTTCGTTAAGTTTACATTGCATTGTTTTTTTCTTTCTTATATATACATGCTGCCACTTTACCAAGTTAGAATCACCTGAAGAGAAATAATGAACTTGGCAACTTAGCAACACATATATAATTAATTAATAAAAGTTCATCTTTACCAAGCTAGTCATCAACTTTTGGTTGATCGAACAAATTAACGGTAACCATCCTAAAGGTGTAACTACGCCCTTTTTTTGATTGTTCAAGTATCCCAGAATCGACCATCTGCCTTAGGGCTTCCCTGCAGTACCTCTCAGCAATATCATGATTTTTAGCCATAATTTTAACAATGTCATTTGTTGTCATAAATTCATTGCCCACTATCTGCGGGATAACTAACTTAGCTTCATCCATTTTAGTCGTCATTTCGTCTAACTCTCCTTCGTAATTCATCTCAACTTTTACAACTTCCATACCATCCTTACTGGTAGTGATATCTCTAATTCCTACATTAAATGGCTTCATTTCTACCCCTGTTCTGTTTTTTACCTGATGTACAGTAAAGTAACCGGGATTAACGTCACCTCTAATCATTAAGACGACTTCGGCATTTGCTATCTTGTCCTGACTTCCTAGTACATATTCTTTACGGGGCCCTCCGTGACTTCCCCTATCAGGTTTGCGATTATGATCAAGAATTATAATTAATTTTCCTTTATTTTTTAACCGATTAAACCTTTGTAAAAATCCTCTCACAGCCGGAGCATTGTCTTCTTCAAGACCTCCGGCAACAGCTCTTAGGGTATCTATTACAATTACGTCGATATTACGATCTTCAATCAGCTTCTCAAATGATTCGAACGCATCGTCTGCTTTTAGATTTATTTCGTTACCAGTACTTAGTAGTGGCGCAAACTTTTCTGGTATTGAATCAAAGTCGAGAAGCTTACACCTTTTTTGAAGTATTTTTGGACCCATCTCAGCATCAATGTACAAAACCTTACTACGATGAGTGTTAAAGCCTTCATGGGCAAGAAAATGACTACCACAACTAATACTCTTTATTAGTTCAAGGGCAAACCAAGTTTTCTTCTCACCAGAAGGTGCGGCAATTATCACTAGACCCTGCATTGGAATCAGCCCTGTGACTCGCCACTCTTCTCGAGGGAAATCTTTTTTAGAAAGCTCTTCCCAAGTCAGTAGTGGCAAATTAAATGAACCATTACTAACCTCATCATCCAACGATTCATTAGACCGTCTTGGGTATATACAATCTTTTGAGAATGCGAAATCTGGCAATTTGGCAACCACTAACCCGTTTCGACCGTAGAGCAATGATTGAAAAAGTGTTTCAACTTTTGGATCACTGAGAACAAGGCTAGGTAGCAACATTATTTCTTCCTCTGTCAAATTATTAGAATTTATAGAGCTCATAAAACAAGCACCTGCAGGCCCAGGTTCGTCTGCCATAAATGGCCCCGGGGTTTGCAGGTGCTTACTTAGCAGACGAATCGAACCAAAATTAAAAATACTGAACTTTATATTCAGTATTGCAGGTATTTAAATATTTACTATTAGCAATAAATTATCACTTAGCCCTAAATTTTCTTCTGCTTATTCCTAGCGCCTTGGCTTGTTCGGTAATAATTCTTTCGATATTTGTGAGATCAAGGTCTACACCAAATTCAGATATGACGACTTTCCTAATTTCTCTAGTGCTTTTCCCTTCTAGGTGCAGTTGAAATATTTTGGCGTCTCTTGTAGATTCACTTTTCACTTTTTTCCTAACTCTACGTAACTTCTCGGACTTCAGCGAGTACAAAGCAGTCTCAACATCTTTCAGAGTAGTCTTAGGAAAAATAATTAAGCTATAAATCCTTTCTCCTGTTTCTGGATCAATCTGTTGTCCATTACCATTATCAATAATAGGAGTGTCTGGATCAGCAAAGCTTATACCTTGTAAAATATAGTCTTGGATAATCATCTCCCCCCCAGAATGTTTACGATCCTTAACAGCAAGTGCCGCACCAGCATCCCATA
>CAZHGK010000097.1:4635-7573 GCA_964532095.1 uncultured Planctomycetales bacterium
GCTGTACGACGTCTATAAACACGGTTTTTAGTTAGTACTATACCTAACTGTTGCCTAAGCTGTTCTACGTCTTTAACAAATAAAGGATTATTAAATAATGTTGACAGTTTTTGCTGTAAATACTTCTCATCATTCTCTGTTGGTGGATTTGTCTTCATATTGAAATTATGGCATAAAGAGCGTATATTTTAAACATAACTTAATAATTACCTAAACACACAGCTTCATAGTTTGAGTATGGCTTTAAGCCCAATGAAGAATGCTAAACCCCGCGTTCAGCTATCTTCATTGGTCATACTTGGAAACGAGTATGGAGTCGCAAGACCCAGCTGGTCTGAGGCTTTGTGTTTCCGCCAGCAAAAAATGTGACCTAAAAATATTAAAGCATTCAATATGAAATTGGACAAACTACCATGGAAAAAAATTATATTTACCTTACTGATTTCAACATTACTAGCAGGGATTTTTTATTACCTATGGGAAAATCAAAATATTGGCATCAATAAAAAATATGTATTGAGTAAGTCTGTCAAAAAATATTCAGAACTAATTGAAGTTGGGCTACTTGATCAAGCATATAATTTATATTTAACAACGGATGCTAAAAATCGTGTAACTTATAGATTTGAGGATGCCCCTCTTACTGATCAAGAAAAAGAATTAGAACGTATAAGAATCCAAAACTGTCCACGGTACAAAGGTGGTCGTATATATAATGGTATTATAGATTGGTCTTGTGTTTATGATGGACCGAAAGAAAAACAAATCCAGGTTGAAGTATCATCGATAGAAAATTTTACAAAATATGCTACTAAAAGAAAAAATGAATGGAAAAATGTACGGATAGACAAAATCATTTTCCCTGAAAAAAACAGAGCTGATGTAAAATTGTTATATAGTAATGGCGATTCTCTTGAAACATGGTTTTACATTAATGGTAAATGGTTAAGGGATTTTTGATCCAGATGAACCCTATAAATTTTATGCCTTTGATAGTAGGACTAAAAGGAGTATAATTAGCTTAATTAAGCAAAATATATGAAAAAAATACTTGTCTTATTGATATTACCTCTTGCCTTGTTGGCTGTAGGTTGCAATAAGGAATCCAGCACAGAGACCGACACACTACTACCAGTCAGTTCTACGTCTTCTGATAATACACAGGATAATACAAACTGTGATATTAAAGGTAATATAAGTAGTTCAGGCGAGAAAATTTACCATGTGCCAGGTGGTCAATATTATGGAGTTACTCAAATTGATCGCTCAAAAGGTGAGAAAATGTTTTGTTCTGAAGACGAAGCTGAACAATCTGGTTGGCGTAAATCAAAACGATGAAACAACGAACAATCTACAGTTTAATCACTATTGCAGTATTATTATTTCTTAGTTTCAATACAGGATCATATGTCTTACTATCAAATAAAATTGATAAGCTTCAACGTGTAGCTACCTCTGACTTAATCAAATTAAACAATAGACTAATTGATTTGGGTGCAGATGCATCAAGTATCACAACCCCATTGAAGACACCAGAATATGGACAGTTAGTCACTGTCACAAAAGTTATTGACGGCGACACAATAGAGCTAGAAGATGGCGAACGGCTTAGGTATATTGGTATTGATACCCCTGAAAAAAATGATCCTAGAAAGCCTGTCCAATGTTTTGCAGACAAAGCTACTCAAAAAAATATTACCTTAGTCGAAGGGAAAAAAATCAAATTTTATAAAGACGTAGCAGTTAGAGATAAGTACCAGAGACTACTTGGTTATGTGTATTTAGAAGATGGCACTTTTATTAATCTTGAGCTGGTGAAAACAGGATTTGCATTTTCATATCCCTACCCTCCGGATATATCTAAACAAGAAGAGTTTAACAAAGCTCAATCAGTTGCAAGAGAAAATAATCTTGGACTATGGTCTGGATGCACTGTCACAGAGACAAGCACAGGTAGACAACAAACAAATAATGTTATTGAGTAATTATGCCGAGTAATATGAAGACAACTATACTAATAATTTCTTTGATGTTATTAGCATCAGGCTGCTCCTTTTCTACAGAATGGACAGGGTTTTACTACAAAAACGGGAACACAATGGCAGATCCGATTATGCAAGCTGGATTCAAAGATTCTACATCTTGCCTTACTTGGGCAAAAAGCCAGAAAGAATTATTGCATGACGAGGAGGGAACTTATGAATGTGGTAGTAACTGTAAAGTCCTAGACTCGACATATGGTACTTATGTCTGTAAAGAAACATTAGATGAATAATAATTTATGTATATAATCAAATCTTACAAAAAACTATTTTTTGGTTTTACTTTAACAATTGTTTTGGTAATTATTTGCTATTATATTTCTAGTGAATATGCGAGTCAGAAGGTAATAAAGAATTTTTTTATAGCAGCAAGTAATGAAAATTGCCAGAAACTACAACCTATCCTTCAGTACCGACTATTAAATCATGATATTTTATGTCCTAGAGGTGATGTGGGAAATTTTATGGTGATAGATAAGGTAGAATACAAAGTTAAAAATATTTTAGGAGGCAAACTGAGCGGGACCAAACAAGTTTTGATTTCTGTCTGCATAGAAACACATGGTGTAGCCGCGTGGAATGAGGGAATCTTTAAAGACTGTACTACTGACCCTAGAATAATTGAATTTGATAGAAAACAATTTAGTTGGCAAACAAATATCAGTCAATTTACTAATATTTCTAAGCTTATAAATGAATCAGGTGCCAAACCTGAAAGTTTTGATAGATATTACCAACAATGTTGGGAAACTAGGATGACAGAATTTTCATTTCATGGCAACTCAACAATAAACTGTAATAATGTGGTTGGTGATGAGATTGAATATTCGATCAGAACCCACAAATTTGTACAAACTGGTAATGCACGGTAATCTTCTCTTTATAGTTTTTAGAGC
>CAZHGK010000098.1:0-272 GCA_964532095.1 uncultured Planctomycetales bacterium
CGGTTATGCGCAAAGCTCTCTTGAATCTGCCATTGTTTTCTCTGCGGGTATTAACCGCCGCTTATACACCTACGTCGAACAATTCAAAGATTTTTATGCGGATGCGACGGGAAACATCCAAAAGAAAATTATTCTTAAAGTCAGCGACTTTCGCTCCAGCTTTGTCCAAGGCAAGTTTTTTGCCCAAAAGGGCTTATGGGTTTCCGAATACCGCGTTGAATCTGGCCTTAACTGTGGCGGTCATGCCTTTGCCACCGACGGGTTTTTAATGG
>CAZHGK010000098.1:282-7538 GCA_964532095.1 uncultured Planctomycetales bacterium
CAAAACAAAGCGTACTGAATTAATTGATCAATTACATGCCGTGTATAACAAGGCATTGGGTGTAAAAAACCAAACCACCTTTCCCCAACCGCTTAGCGTCAAGATCACCGCTCAAGGCGGTATAGGCAACGTGCAAGAAGACCGTTTCCTGCGCGACCACTATAAGCTAGATGCAACTGGTTGGGGAACTCCTTTCCTGTTATGCCCGGAAGCTACCAACGTCGATGATCCGACAATGGAAAAGTTATCGCGTGCCACCGAAGCTGATTTATATTTAAGCCCTGTTTCTCCTTTAGGCGTGCCGTTTAATAATTTGAAAGATTCTTTAAGTGATTTGGAAAAAACATCACGCGTTATGAAAGGCCGTCCTGGGAGTGCTTGCCCCAAAGGCCATTTGGTATCAAACACAGAATTTACCCCTGTTCCCATTTGCACAGCAAGCCGTCAATATCAAAAATTGAAAATCGATGATTTAAACGCCCAAAATTTAGAAACCAAGGAATACCAACGCCGCTTTAACAGCATCGTGGCCAAGGCTTGCATCTGCCACGATTTAGGTGAATCTGCGTTGATCCAAAACAGCGTGCCTAGCAATGTCCCTCGGTTCACTGCAATTTGCCCGGGACCAAATATTGCCTATTTCTCAAAAATAGTTTCATTGAAAGAAATGGTCGACCATATTTATGGGCGAACTAATATTTTAAACGATACCCCCCGTCCTCATATGTTCATTAAAGAATTGGGTATGTATGTAGATTATTTAAGAAACGATATCCAGAAAACCATGGATTCTATTTCTGAACAAAAGATTAAATACTTTACCGAATTTAAGAATAATTTGTTGGAAGGTATTGAATATTACCGTGGACTATTTCCACAAATTGCAGAAGAAAATCTGGAATTCCGCACCAAATTGCTTAATGACCTAGAAGAATGCCGCCGCAATTTACTTAAAATTGTCGATGAGCATGCAGCTGCCTTTCACCCTGCCTCTGCGTTTATCCCTGCTTAAGCAAATAGTTAATTATTAATTCCTAGGAAACCGGCGAGATTTGTGACGGGAACCATCGTTTCAATCTTAAATGCTATACTGTCAACTCCTCGACTCTTAATACGGGCAATCATGGCCGCACTGATAACATTGTCATTCCCGAATACTTTAGTCGGGAATCCAGCGTTATCTTTATGAATATTCATCTGCATTTGATTACGGTTTAAATCAATCCCTCCAGGTGTTGGAGCGTTCATTGCTGCACTTGCAGGTACACCGCAACGCACTAAGACTTCACGTAAAATATCAAGCCCTGGCTCTCCTAACTTTCCTTGCACTTTATTTCTTATGTCTTCAAAATCTTTCCTGGCTAATACATCAACCAATCTTTGAAGGAACGGCCTTTGATCCTCTTTCCATTTTCTTTCTAAGGCTCCCATATTATTATGCTCATAAAGAATTGACATCCACACTTCAGAATCATCAGTCAATTGCTTAAATGTTTGCTCAAGATCGAAATTCGTCATTTTCTGAATCCGTACATTAGAATTTCTTTGGATTATAAAATCTCTTAATTCTTTAAAATAAGGGATTGGTATTTCTGACGAAGCAACAAAATGATGAGTTTGAGCATCTAAAACCAAACTTGGCAATTGGGGGTCTTTTTGTGTTGCAACAACAGTTTTTCTTGATTCTGTATTGATCATTTCCAAATCAAAGCCTTTTTCTCTTGCTAAAGCATCTCGTAATTCCATAAGAATATTGTACTGATTATCTACAATCCGTTTTACTCTGGCAAAACTATTAGCCACCTTTTTTGTAAAATACCCCACATCAATAAAAATCATTAAACCACCCAATTGAGATTCCCTTCCAGCACTAATACACAAGAATCTTCTTAGTGTATTAAAAACAGCCTGAGTATCTTCACCAAATAAATTTCTTTCCTCAATAACTTTAATACCTTGGGTGAGATGATATATGGGATCCTCGCTATTGTCCCTATCTTCTTCACTTACTTTTAACAGACCTTCCTGTTGTAATCTTCTCATCACTTCTTGAGGATTTAAGCTAGGGTCTTTAAAACTTGTCCTTAGAAAGACATCTTTACTTATTTCAGCATTTCCAATAAAAACTTTAGCCTGGGTACGTAAACTTTCTAAGAATTTCGGAGAATCATCAGAAAAACCATCAATAAATACTTTAAACTTATCAAGCCTATCCTCAATATCTATATAAAGTACCGAGCTTGGTTGATAAGAATATTTTCCAAGCCAATATGGAAGTACAGAGATATCGGTTAAAGGATGAATCATATCTGCAAACAACTCGTAATTACCGTAAAATTTATTTTCTTGTGCCTCATTCTTAAAACGAATATATGCATTACTAATCTGCGCCATCCGATTTCGTATTTTTTCTCCAGCATCCATATTCGTCCCAATCTGCTCAGCTACATTTTCAATAATATTCACTTGATCGAGAATTACATCATTGGGATCATTTATGGTGATTTTCAAGGCCCCTTGATCGGGCGCCAATGAAACAGAGATTACCAGATCATGGAAAAAATGAATTTCAATGCCTGCCGTAATATCGGCAATATCGTTCGTTCTGTGCAGTGTTTTAAACGAATCTAAAGAAACAACAACCCTGCCCTGGTTTAGCTGGTTCTTAAAATTGATCTGGTTTGGCAAGAAACCCACGGCATCAATAATAGCTTCTACAGTATATGTAGGGTCTTGCTCAATCTTTGCCTGCAAACCAATGGTCTTGTTAGCGTCATCTTTCTTTATTTGAATCGTATATTTATGGCTGGTCATAGCTTCATCTCTCTCGCCTATAGCATCAAGAGCTTCTTGCGCACGTCCAGCCTTTGACCGTGAAGCGCTTTTTAAAGCCGCCCTAACTTTCCCATTCCTGACGCTATTCATAGCAGCACTTTTGGGATCATAAAGAACCATGGGGGTTGCAGTTGGAGGTATTTTATTTCTCCATTCTATTGATTGCCCTTGCTCAAGTTGACCGAACAAAATCATTAATGCAGAACCAACTGTCCCATGCGCAAAAACAACCCCTGTTTTGCCATTTAATAAATTGTCAATTTCAATCGCCTCATCTTTAATTCTTTTTAGAAAACGGATAATATCTTCTCCGCCTCCATTGCGAACAGCAGCATTATGACGTCGATACGCCTCACTGACCTTCAATGCTGCTTCTCCATACATCTGTCTAATTTCTTCATCTGTTTTATTTTCAAATAAGCCGAAACTTATCTCCCGAAGAGCTTGACGATAGGGTTGAACTTTGAATTTTAGTTTCTTTTGAGCTGGTGTCCAGGTTTGAATTACCCTCGTTAAAGGGCTGGTAAAATACATCGCCTCAGCGTCACCTTTAAGCAAGATTGATAATTTATCAGAAAATTCTTCAGCTTGTTTTAACCCTACGAGGCTTAGCCTGTTTAACGCTTCATCATCTACATCACCTTGATAACGTAGGAATCCATCTTCATGAGTTTTTGCAATTAAATCAGTATCCGCATGTCTGCTAAAAATAATCTTTGATCTTAGTTTTAATGGTTTAAAACTTGGGCCATAATAAATCTTCCCATCTCTCCAAACCAAGCCTAGTTCATTTAAAATCGCCTGCTGCTCCATATCTGGCTCAAATGTTTCCTGTTTGGGGTTCCAAACAGAGGCACCTCGTGCCCAACGTCGCATTGCCTCAATGGCTAACAGCATTTTTTTCTCAACCCTTAAGTATGTTTCATCTATTTTCTTACCTTTGTCGATATCCTCTCTATACATGTTATAGAGAACAAAACTATAATAATAACACGTGTTATGCATCCCAGGATCAAAAAACAAATCACTTAAATATCTCTGTAAGGAATGATCCCTTAGCGGAGAACCTCTGACTTCTTCCCAGCTTTTTTCTAATTCTATATTGGAAAATTTTTCTATCTCTTGCAGACGCAGTGTTTGTTCCGGGGTCAGATGAAAAAATTCCAAATCTGGCTTAGCAGCATGTTTCATAATATCCTTAAGAGTTGCCCTTCCCCAAGGACCTATTACCTCTTTATCAAGCACAGGTTTTTGTTCTTTTGCCTGCTGCCATGTGCGTCCTGATGAATCCAGAAATACCTGGCTGGTCATGGCTGCATTTGGAAGCCAAGCCCACACCTCATCAATAACTTGTGAAAGCTTGATATTGGTAGTCTCAGAAGATACTCCTAGAAAAACACCATACTCAGTAGTTATAATTTCAGCATTAGGAACTCCTTTAGATAGTTCTGTTAAGAAATCTCCAGGAAAATCATCAGAAGCGTATTCTTTGAGTCTTTCACTCAAGGGTAATTCCAACAATAAAACCAAACCTTCAGGTTGAGTAGGAGAAGGCTCCGTAATAGTCTTGTTCTCTAGATTAGCTCTAATAACCCTGGAAAGAATATCTTCAGGATCATGATATACAATTACGTTATAACTTAAGTCCTTGTACTGAATTCTAACCGCAATAGAATATTCTTTTGCCTGTTCAGGAGTAATTTTCCTAGCTAACTCTTTTCCATCTATATAATTCACTTTTATTGGTTCATCACTTACCCTGGCTCGATTTAACTCATCAACGAACCCGCTAATTTCTGCTGTTCCTCGAAGAAACCGAACTGGCATATCAGCATTATGATCAACCTTATCGTTAGTTGATGCATACTCCATTAACCAGTCCATAAATGCCCTGGGCATAATCATGGCATCTTGCGCTCTAAAATTTATAATTCTCCCTCTTAGTGCTGACACTATATTGGTCAATTCCTTATCAGCATCAAAAGTTTTCATCGCTGCACTGGAATCTTGGATCACCATCGGCCCAGAGACTTGGATTAATCTTGGATTGGATAATTCTTCCGTCGTCATAGCCGCACCACGATTAAGCGCAATATCAGTGCCTATTTGAAGACCGCCGGAGAAGTATTTGCGGGGCACAGCCACCTCTCCCTTACCCTCTCCATCAAGGGGAGGGAAGTCGTCTTTAATATAATTAAACACACCTTTTTTATAGGCTTGAAGATATTGTTGATAAATTTCGTTAGGCGTCAGGTTATTTCCCTGGGGTGCTTTCGTATTCAAACCGGCTCTTGCTTCCAACCGGCTTAGGGACACGTTCTCTTTTGTTCTTTCTTGAACATGTCCCCTGGTTTGCAATCCTAGTCCTTGAATTTTATTTTGATTTCCATACATTTGAGTAATGAGGGCATTTTTCAAAGCTGTTTTATACCAACTTGCTAAGATCATGGAATAAAACATCTGGCGTAATGGAGCGAAATTCTTGCCTTGATTAACTTCTTTTTCGATTTCAGGGATGATGAGTTCTTTGATGATATCGTTAGTCGTTTGGTGATTTACCTGGGATGCTTTCGCATTCGCCCCTTTCTTGCTTGGCAGTGTGCTTGGGGACACGTTCTTCGTAACTTTATTATTGAACATGTCCCCTGGTTGGCGTTGGTTCTTTTCAATCGCTAAATAATCTTCCTCTAGCATAACTTTTAAATGTGCACCGACGATATAGGCAGCACTACCCTTCTCAAAAACATCTGCCCTATCAGCCACAATCCATACCTTATTAAAAGTATTCACTGGAATTTCAGTGGTGCCGTATTGTTCTTGAGCTTTTTTATACACACGGTCCCAAAATGTTTTGCCTAAATCTTTCTCCGGATAAATTAATGAAGCGGTTAATTGCTTGAGAATATAATCTTGCGCCAACATATCCCGCCCCATCTGTGTTTGGCCTAAGGCTGTTGGAATCATACGGTCTTTTTCATAGGGACTCAGATTAACCCATAAATCTTTTTCGGGAATGGTTAAAGCAGTGAGGAAATATTTGATAAGAAGATTGGATTGTTGTTTGAGTTGTTCTTGATTAAAACCAGGGACAGTCACCGATTTTGTAGGGAAACCTAATTCAGGTTTTTCTTTATCAAAATTGGTAACTGTCCCTTGATCACCGGTATCGATAATAAAATCAAATTGGAATGGATTATGAGGATCGACTTTTAGACCCTTCATTACTACTGGCACAAAGGCAGAAGTGGGCAACACCATACTCCCTGGCGCAGGCAATGGGCTCGCTTGAACCGTTGGGAAGGAAGTTGCCAAAAAAGATATAATTAAAACAATATTGATTAATGGACGAAACAAGATAAACACCCTCTAAATATATGATTGATCGACGAGAAAGGATAACACGGAAAACGCTAAAAGACAAATTTTATGGGCAGGAAGAAATAGACGTAACGCATTGTGATCAATAACGTTACGAGAAGTGGAAAGCTTTTTTACTAGGGGGCACTATAAATCTGCGCGCCTCGTTCTAAAAACTCCTTGGATTTAGCCTCCATCCCTTTGGCTAAAGCCTCGGCTTCTTCTAAACCTTGCTTGGCAGCAAAGTCGCGCACATCTTGAGTGATTTTCATAGAGCAGAAATTCGGGCCGCACATGGAACAAAAATGTGCTAATTTTGCCCCTTCGGCTGGTAAGGTTTCATCGTGGAAACTTTCCGCCGTTTCAGGGTCTAAGCTTAAATGAAATTGATCCTTCCAACGAAATTCAAAACGTGCTTTAGATAAAGCATTATCCCAATCTTTTGCATTCGGATGGCCTTTAGCTAAATCCGCCGCGTGTGCAGCAATCTTGTATGCAATAATTCCATCTTTCACATCTTTTTTATTGGGCAAACCTAAATGTTCTTTCGGAGTGACATAGCACAACATGGCAGTACCAAACCAACCAATCATTGCAGCGCCAATAGCTGAAGTAATATGATCATAACCAGGCGCCACATCCGTCGTCAAAGGACCTAATGTATAAAAAGGTGCTTCATGGCAAATGGATAATTGCTTATCCATATTTTCTTTAATTAAATGCATGGGCACATGGCCCGGGCCTTCAATCATCACCTGAACATCATGCTTCCAGGCAATCTTGGTTAATTCCCCTAAGGTTTCAAGTTCCCCAAATTGGGCTGCATCATTCGCATCGGCAATACTTCCAGGACGTAAACCATCGCCTAAAGAAAATGACACATCATAGGCTTTCATGATTTCGCAAATTTCTTCAAAATGTGTATAAAGGAAATTTTCTTTATGATGTGCCAAACACCATTTGGCAATGATGGACCCTCCCCGAGAAACAATCCCCGTCATCCGCTTGGCAGTTAAAGGAATATAACGCAATAAAACTCCAGCGTGGATGGTGAAATAATCCAC
>CAZHGK010000099.1:0-7535 GCA_964532095.1 uncultured Planctomycetales bacterium
TTTGTTATAAGACATTAATACTTACCATAACAATAAAACCCTATGAAAAAACATCCCGTCTTAATTACCAAGACGGGATTGATGACTCATTGAATTAGAACCCTCGGCTAACCGAGAAATAGAACTTACCACTGCGACGATCTTCACCGTCTTCCTTATTTAAAGGATACCCATAATCCAAATTGATTGGACCAATTGGTGTTTTAACACGCAACCCAGCCCCAGCGCCTGACTTAAATCCGCCTTTACCATAATCACTGGCTTTGGACCAAACATTACCAACATCATAAAACACAGCCACTTTAATGATTTCCACCAAAGGAACCGTGTATTCGACGTTACCAACCATCATGGTTTCACCCCCAACAGCATCTTCTGTATTGGGATCAAGCGGACCAACGCGACGTTCATTGTACCCACGGATTGAACGAGCACCCCCAGCAAAGTAACGTTCGAAAATAGGCACTTTGTATGAATCCCCATAAGGTTTCACAACCCCTGTGCGGCCATTAAATTCCAAAACCGTCACAAGCTCATCGAATTTAAAGGGAATATAATAGCTTCCATTGGTGTAGAGACGATAAAAATCTTTATCCCCTAAGACAGGCCCACCCGCTAAATCTGAACCATTGCTCCAAATCCAACCCTGGGTTGGCACTAAAGTACTGTCCCTGTGATCAAATGTCATAGAACCACCGATGGAACTGACCACATTGGTCCCCTCTTCAGCCGCTAAATCCGCAGACACATCGCTTTGCAAATTATTGATTTTGATCTCTTCTAATTTGTACATACTGGCAACGGAGAAATAATCATCAAAGCGTTTGCCTAAACGTAAATCCCCACCTGTGCGTTTTTCATCATAACCATACCCACTGTTATTATCACGGTTGCGCTGGGTAATGAAGGCATCAAACCCACCGGACACAGGATAATCAAAGAGCCATGGTTCGGTGAAACTTAAAATGGCGTTTTGACGGGTGGAACCAATTTCCGCACGGACGCGTAAATCTTGCCCACCTCCGGTGAATGAAGGCCAATTGGCAAAATCAAAATTCTTTTGCTCAACTTCCACAAAACCCACCAATTGATCAACCGTGCTGTACCCGCCCCCAAATGAGAAACTTCCAGTTTTGGCTTCTTTCACTTGAACAATCAAATCTTTTTGATCTTCAAGATCTGTGTCTTCTATGTCATAACCCACATCTTCAAAATATCCTAAATCACGCAAACGGTCTTTAGACTTGCGCAATTTCTTGCCATCAAATTGATCCCCTGGATACATGCGCAATTCCCGACGGATAACAATGTCACGGGTGCGCGTGTTGCCTTGAATCTTGATTTTATCAATATACGCTAGCTTGCCTTCTTTAATAGTAAACTTGATGTCCACTTTACCTGATTCTGTATTAAATGACGTTGCTTCTTCTATAAGAGCGGAAATATACCCTTGGTCAAAATAGGCATTGCGGATATTGCTGACATCTTCATCCAATTTCTCGCGGCTAAAAATATTACCTTCTTTAATATTTTTGATTGTGGCTTGAATATCTCTTTCTGACAAAATATCATTGCCGATTAAAGACACAGCCCCAACATAATACCGTTTGCCTTCTTCAACTGTGACATTAATATTGACCAATCCTTTATACAAAGGCTCAACCACATAGGTTGCTTTGGCATCAATATACCCGTTTTGCTCATAGAAACCACTGATGCGATCCATGTCTTCATCGATCACATCGCTTTTCAATAAACCTGAATTGAATAACCATGCTGAACGTGATTTCATGACTTTAATCAAACGTTTATCTGGATAGGCGGTGTTGCCGTAAACATTGATCCGTTTCACTTTAACGCGATAACCTTCACGGATAATGAAATGCAAACTGGCTTTATTGGTCACATCATCCATGAATGTTTCCACATCAACCTTAACCTGCGTTAAACCTTTTTTCTTATACAATTCTTCAATGGTGTTTTGATCATCTTTTAAGGTCTTGTTATCTAGAAACTTATCCTTCTTCGTCTTCATTTTAGTTTCTAAATACCGTTTATTGAAATAACGGATTTTGGAGAATGTCAATTCATCGACAATGGGTTTTTCTTTCAAATGAACAACGACTTTATACCCACCATCATAATCTTCATGATCGATTTGAACGTCGGCAAAATATCCCATGTTGTAAATGCGCTTCAAATCATCGCCCACAACATTTTCTTGATACTCTTGACCAACACGTGTTTTGATTTTCGCTAAAATTTGAGCAACACCGATGGATTTATTACCTTGCACATCGATGGATTTGACAACTTTAACCACTTGCGCAGGCGTTTCTAATGCCGGTTGAGCGGCATCAAGCACGGCTTGAGATGGTTGTGTTTCTTGAGATTTTGTTTCATCAGCCTGAGGTTCAGTGGCCTGATCATTTTCCATCACAGCCGCATCTTGTGCATTGTCTGCACTTTGGGCTGAGACTAAAACCGGAGATAAAACAAAAAGGAGCGCTGCGAGGATCAAAGGATTCATAGTATTTTTATTCATGAGGTTGATTATAGGGTTGTGCGTTTGTGCTGTCAAATGACAAAAACTTAATTTTGTTCCTGATGGACCAAATCTAAATTCGCAAATTTCACATATTCTTTAAAGAATTTAAGCTTTACTGTTCCCGTCGGTCCATTACGCTGTTTGGCAATAATAGCCTCCGCAATGCCCCGATTCTCTTCTGTGGGATTATAATACTCTTCGCGCATCAAGAGCACAACCACATCCGCATCCTGTTCAATGGCACCTGATTCACGCAAATCCGACAATTGAGGGCGATGATCTTGACGGCTCTCTACCGCCCGGGACAACTGACTGATGGCAATCAAAGGCACACTTAATTCACGCGCTAAAGCCTTTAAAGATCTAGAGATTTCGGAAATTTCTTGTTGGCGACTTTCGCTACGGGTTGAGGCCTGCATCAGTTGCAAGTAATCCACAATAATCAACCCAATATTATGGGCGTTCTTTAAACGGCGGGCCTTGGCCCTTAATTCCAAAACAGAAATGGCCGGGGTATCATCGATATACATCGGCGCGTTGGATAAACGGCCAGCCGCCTTAGTCAGTAGCGGCCAATCTGCAGCGGCAAAAACTCCTGTACGCACATCCTGGGCATTGACCCGGGCTTGGGAACAAAGCATACGCTGCACCAACTGCTCTTTAGACATTTCCAGAGAAAAAATAGCAACTGGAACATTCTTTTCCAAACAGGCATGCTCGGCCATCGATACTGCCAAAGCGCTTTTCCCCATGGATGGACGCCCTGCCACAATAATCAAATCCGACGGTTGCAAACCGGAAGTTTTCTTGTCAAAATCGAGAAAACCAGTGCTGACACCTGTAATCGCATCCTTGCGCTGGTACAGCTGGTCGATATTTTCAATGGTCTTACGGACAATGTCTTTGATAGGAACAGCTTGCTGTTTCTGACGGGCGGTGGCAATTTCGAAAATCAAACGTTCAGCTTCATCGACTAAAACATCAACATCCACGCCGCTGGTATAACTTTTACCAATAATTTCCGTAGCACTTTTAATCAAACGGCGCTGGATACCCTTTTCCTTAACAATGCCGATATAATATTCCGCATTAGCCGCCGTGGGGACAAAATCTGCAAGCTCACTTAAATAGGCCACCCCCCCTACAGATTCTAATAATCCCTTATTTTTCAAATCGTCGGAAAGTGTAATTAAATCAACGTTTTTGCGCTCTGAATAAAGATTTTTGACGGCCTCAAAAATCTTCTGGTGGGATGTTTCATAAAAATAAAAGCTATCGATGCGCTCAATAGCCACACCGATAGCTTCGTCATTTAACATCATAGCACCCAACACCGCTTTTTCAGCATCGATGTTTTGGGGCGGAATTCTTATGTCTTGCTGCATGGGAAATTTACCTCTATGCAGGATGATTTTACTTCTTCGTTACCCACAAGCGAACTTTAGCAATCACTTCTGGATGAAGTTTAACACCGATTTCGAAAATACCTAAATCTTCGATAGGCTTTTCAATCACTAAATCACGTTTAGCGATCTTTTTGCCTTCGGCTTCCAAAGCTCTTAAAATTTCTGTTTCAGAGATGGCACCGTACAATTTTTCCTGATCATTGACTTCAACAGTCAAGGTCAAAGAAATCTTGGCAAAATCCGCAGCAAGTGTTTGAGCCTGTTTCTTTTCTTCTTCATACATGGCCAAACGCTTGGATTTTTCTTTTTCAATACGCTTCACATTGCCTTCCGTCGCTAATACCGCCAATTGACGTGGCAATAAATAATTGCGGGCATAGCCGTCTTTAACTTTTACCACATCACCCACGCGGCCTAAATGGACAACATTGTCAGTTAGAATGATTTGCATAAATTATTTCCTTTTTGATGTACCAACTGGTAATAACCCTAAAAAACGGGCACGTTTAACAGAGACCGTCAACTGACGTTGTTCTTTGGCGTTGGTGCTAGTCAATCGACGAGAGAACACCTTACCACGTTCAGTTAAACATTTTTGCAATAAAGCGATGTTCTTGTAATCAATTTCTGTTCCCTTAGGAATGGTAAAACGGGGTTGGCGCATAGCGCTTGCACCTGCTCCACCACGACGGAAACCACCGCCATTGCCTTCGCCGAATGATTTACCACCACCGCCAGATTCACGACGGCCACCTTCTTTGTTACCACCACGACCACCAAAACTTTTTGTTTGTCTTCTTTCCATGTGATTTATTCCTCCCAAGCAATATCTTCAGGACTGATCACTGCATCCTGATCGTTAATATCTTTTTCCCCTGCGGCAGGGCTGGCATTACCAGCTTCACCTTTGGGACCACCACCTAAAAACTGGATGCGTTCGGCACGTACATCCATCGTGCTGCGTTTTTGGCCGTCACCAGTTTCCCAGGAACGGGATTGCAAAATACCTTCGACAAACACTGCGCGGCCTTTTTGCAAATACTGATTGCATACTTCCGCTTGCTTGTCCCATGCCGTAACTGTCACAAAACATGTATCTTCTTTTAATTCACCAGAACGGTCTTTAAACTTACGGTTGACCGCGATCCGTAAATTTGTCACTGCTGTACCATTCGGTGTATAGCGCAATTCTGGGTCTTTCGTCAGATTGCCAATTAACATTACTTTATTTAAGCTCGCCATAATGATCTCCCTCGCTTAACACTTAATGGCTTAATACGGGCTTGGTCACTTTAATCGTTAAAAAACGCAAAATCTGTTCATTAAGGCGCAAGATGGCGCTTAATTTGCTTAACGCAGCAGGTTTGGCATCGATATTTAACAAATAATAGGTACCTTCCCACACCTTATTCATGGGAAAAGTCATTTTTTGACGTTCAAACCAAACTTGGCTATTGGTCACTTTTGCCTCAACCTTGGCAACCGCATCCGTCACTTGTTTAGCGATTTCGTCTTTCACGCCTTGTGTCGCGTGTGCGTCGATAATATAAACTAATTCATACTTATTCATGGTGCATCTTCCTTTGGTTGTACTGATTCATCGTTGATTCAATCCCTTGGGCCACCCAGCTGTGGACTCCTAGAAGGGCCTGGTCGATAATAGGCTTGAGCAATTTTTGCTCTGCCGAGGTGAATTTTTCTAGAACATAATCTGCGGTGTCATAGCCAACAGGGGGCTTACCTACACCTAATCGCATCCGGGCAAAAGCATTGGTGCCTAAATGCGCGATGATTGATTTAAGGCCATTGTGCCCACCCGCACTACCCGACGGACGAACACGCATCACACCTAAATCCAAATCCAAATCATCACAGATGATTAATATATCTTTCGGCTCAATCCCGTGCTTGGCTGCCAAAGCTTTGACAGACACGCCGGAATTATTCATATAGGTCATGGGTTCCAGTAAAATACAGTCCTGACCTTCGATTGAGACTTTTGCTAAAATACCTTTAGCAATGAGCGATTTTTTTAAAAGAGCATCGGACTGCTTTGCTAACGCATCCACCACCATAAACCCAAAATTATGCCGGGTTTTTGCGTATGACGGATCTGGGTTGCCAAGTCCGACAATTAACTTCACTACTTCTTTTCATCCTTCTTAGCGGCAGCAGCACCTTCAGCGCCTTCTTCCTTCTTCTTTTCCTTCAAAACTTCAGGTTCAGCAGCTGTTGCAGCTTCAGCACCTTCAGTTGCCACTTCTTCTTTCATAGAACCAACCACAGACACAACCACAGAATCAGGGTCATGCTTGGTACGGACCCCTTTAGGCAGAACTAAATCCTTCACGTGTACAGCGTCGTGAATCCCTAAATTGGTAACATCCACTTCGATGTGATGAGGAATATTTGTTGGCAAACAGATAATGTCCAATTCCCACATGGCATGGTCAAGAGTCCCATGATCGCGCTTGATCCCAATCGCATCACCTTTGGTGATAACCTTGACTTTGATTTCAATTTCTTTATCGAGGGAAATACGGTTAAAATCGAGGTGGATTACTTGTTCAGAAACAGGGTGCAACTGAACGGCTTTAACGATGGCTGGAAAATCTGCCACTTTTTTACCATCATCTACCAAGTTAATATGGTAGATCAAGCTTTCGCCCATGTGTTGGCGAGAAATACGCTCAAATGCTTTACGTCCGGTTTGTACTGCTGTAGGTTTATCTGAACCACCATAAACCACGCCGGGAATTAAGTCTGCACGCAATACTTTGCGGACATTCGAAGAGCCGACTTTTTGTCTGAGTTGAACATCAAGATTAATTTGTTCCATGTGATTACCTTCCTTAGATTAGTTCCTTATTTCTTCAAAAAGGGTACTGATTGATTCTTCGTTATGAGTACGCGCAATGGCTTCAGCCAATAAAGGCGCTACCGACAACTGTTTAATTTTGGTACTACGAGTTCCTTCCTTCAAAGGAATACTATTGGTGATGACAACTTCCTGCAAATCGGCACATCCGGCAATACGTTCGTGCGCAGGCCCGGAAAGAACCCCGTGGCTGGCAGCCGCATAAATACCCTTGGCGCCTGCATTCTTTAATGCCATTGCCGCTTCAATCAATGAACCGCCCGTGGCAATAATATCGTCGACCATCACCACATTCTTATCTTTGACTTCACCTAAAATATGCATAACTTCTGTTTTTTCCGGCGACATACGGCGTTTATCTACAATGGCCAGCGGGGCATGCAATCGTTTCGCATAGGCACGTGCCATTTTCAAACCACCAACGTCCGGAGACACCACAACCAAATCTTCTAACTTCTTTTCTTTAAAATATTCTGAAAGAATATTAATTGCATACAAATGATCAACGGGAATATCAAAAAACCCTTGCACCTGGCTGGCATGCAAATCCATGGTCAACACACGGTTAGCCCCAGCTGCCACAATTAAATTGGCCACTAATTTTGCCGTGATCGGGACACGTGGCTGATCTTTACGGTCCTGACGGGCATAGCCATAATACGGCAACACGGCAGTGATGCGTTCTGGTGAAGCACGGCGCACC
>CAZHGK010000100.1:0-7529 GCA_964532095.1 uncultured Planctomycetales bacterium
TATGAATTGGGCCGGCCAGATTGGGGCACGCGTAAGACCGTTATTGTTAATCGCGATGTAGAAGATATCAAAAGCATTCTTGTTAATTCATCGACGACAGATAACCGGGTATTTTTGTTGCGGGGACAAAAATTACTTAAGGATGTCTTAAAAGATAATGAAGCTCCTAAGGCGTCGCAGGTTTTATTTGGACCTATAGCCCCAGATATTCTGACATGGAAGTTTGTAACAATTGAAGATGGAAAAACGCAAGAAACAACAGAATGGGGCAATGCCCAAAAGCCAGAATTAGCATGGCCCAAAGCAATCAAGGTGTCGGTGGTGTTGCCGGATGCCAAGAGCCAAACAAAAACCATGGATGCTGTGATGTTATTGCCCGAGGTTAAAAGTGAATAAACTGGGGATGATTTTTCCAGCAGTGATCTGGATGGTGATTGGGGTAACTGCCATGCTAATGCTGCAGCGCCAGTCGGTACAAGCAGATGTGCGTTTAGCCGGTTATGCCAAAGGCCATGCCGAAGCCTTGGGGCATGCGTTTTCAGGATTAGCCTGGGCCCGACATACGTTAGCCAATAGCAAAAAACAGGCAGACCAGCCAGACAGCTTGTATAATATAGGGCTTGATGAAGATCAGGTTAAGGATATCAAACAGGCGCTTTTACCGTCGGATGAATGGGAAGGGAAATTTAGTATAGATATTGGTGATGAATCAGGAAAATTAAATATCAATGTGGCGCCTGCAGAATGGATTAAACCGTTATTGACCTATTATGGAGTAAATCAATCAGAGGCCCAAATCATTGCCCAGTCCATTGTGGATTGGCGTTCGGAAGCAATCCCAAATCAGAATTCTATGGAATCTGGGGATATTAAAATAAAGCACCAGTTGTTTCAGTCCGTCGATGAATTGCGTTTAGTGCCAGGGGTGACAACAGAAATTTTTGATAAGATCAAAGAGGATGTTACGGTATTTCCTATTGGCAAATCGAATAATTTAGAGATCAATGTGCTAACAGCTCCCCAAGGAGTGCGGGCTGTTTTGGCAGAAGTTTTTAAGTTTAATAATAGTGTTGCTGCGTGTGATAGTGTTGAAGATTTAAAAAGGACCTTTGCCCGTGTGCAGCTAGGTAAGGATGGGGTTGCCCGCACAGCAGATGATGGGGCCATTGCCCAGTCCGGAGATGAAGCCACCTGTTTTGAAAGCATTAAATCATCAGGAGCTCAATCCCAAGCGGTTTTGGGCTACAGCCTCAAGGGTGTTCAAAAAGCTTCGACATATCATGTGGTTATCCGAGGAGAAAGTGCTAATCACAAGGTGAATGTATTTTTATCAGCGATATTAAATAAGGATGCAAACGGGGCAACTCAAATCCTTTCAACCAGATTGGTGAAGTTATGAGCGCGCATGTATTTATTGAATTAACACCCCTTGGAGTCAAGGCGGCGGTTGCCACCGGCCAAAGGGATAAATTTATTTTAAAGCAATTGCGCTGGCACCCATTTACCGACGGATGGGATGCGGCAAGCCCGGTTAAAACCGCAGCATGGGTTAAATCCTGGATCCCGCGTGGGACAACTGTGACGCTGTTGGTGCCTCGGCCCATGGCCTTGGTGCGGGTGCTTAATCTTCCATCCCAAGATGAAGAAGAATTGCGGAGGATGGTGGCCTTGCAATTAGGTGAATATATTCCTTATGGCATGGAGGAAGTTGTTTGGGATATGGCCTTAATGTCGCCGGCGCCCAATGGTTATTCCCGAGTCATGGTCTGGGTTGCGGCACAAAAAGATTTGATGCGCTGGATAGATCCTTTAGAGCAGGCAGGGATCAAATGTGCCTATGTGACGCTTAATGTGTGTGGGATCTCTCGTCGGATTGAAAAGGGTTTGCCTGGGGTAATCCCGAACCGCTGGCAATTGGTTTTAGATATTGATGCCGCACATACCGAATGCGTGTTTGTTAAAGATAACCATCAATTATTTTTAAGGGCCTTAAATTTTGGATGGAACCATTTGCAAACACCGGCAGATGCCTTTATTAAAGAGTTAGTTATGACGATAAAGGAATTCTTGCGCGACCATCCGCAGGAAACATTAGACCATATCAGTGTTATTTCTGCAGCGCCTTTGCCTGCATGGTTTGGGGAATGGTGCCAGCGCCAGTCTTTTGTGCATGAAGCAGTGGATGGCACTAAAATTGCCTCAGAGAAAAAATTTTCTATCCCTCCGGCGTTTACCCAAGAAGGTGTTTCTTTAACGGCAATTAGCGGACTTTTGAATTTTGACCAAAAGCCATGGCTTAATCTTATGCCGCCCATGTTTAAGCAGCAGCAGGAAGCAAAGTTGCAAAAGCGTTTGGGCGTGGAAATGGGTATTTGCCTGGCCGTTAGCATTGTTTTAGTCATATTGACGACGCAAATCCCCTTGCTGCAAATGCGTTTGCAAATAGCGCATTTGCAAGACGTGGTGGATAAGCAGCAAAAGCAGGTCCGTAACGTCGATAAATTGCGTTTAGATGTTGAGGCTTTTAAAGGAGCGACCACAGGCCGCGCGGTGTTCGCCCGCATTGCCCAGGTTTTAGAAAAGAATTTGGGCGACCAGATTTTCTTAAATACCTTAGGGATTAATCCCCAACGGGTTTTAAGTTTGGAAGGGTATGGCCGTGAAGGGGTAGATTTAGATGGCCTGCAATCAAGGCTAACAGCGACGGGTTTGTTTTCGGATGTCAATTTAGACTATGTCAATAAACGGGTGACTCAAGAAGGACAGTTGGTGTATTTTCGCTTAACGATGAGCATTAAGGCGAAAGAGGAATAAGATGCGCGCATTAACGAAACGAGAATGGTATATAGCTTTGGCGTTGGGAGGCTGCTTGTTTATTTGGTTAGCCATTTCCTTGGCCCGCAGTTATAGTGAAACCAAGGATGAGCTAGGCGAAAAGACAGGATTATTAGTGAAGAAGATCCGTCGTAACCAGCAGATGATTTCCCAGGAGCCGCAAATTAACGAGACCTTAAATCTATTAAAAGGAAGATTGGGCAAGGCAGCCAGCGACGGAGCAGAATCTGCTGCCATTATTAAAATGGCAGAACAGGCTGCCATGGCGAATAATATTCATTTAGTTAATATTCAGCCTCGGAGGACCAGTGCGCAAGGCCAGTTAAAAGGATTTACGGTCGAGATGACCTTCGACGGGCAATGGGCAGCATTTAATGATTTTATCCAAAGCCTGCAAGCTTCTCCAAATTTCTTAGATATTGAATCCCTGCAATTAGAGAAGTTTTCAGACACAACCTCTTCTTTGCGAGGGGTTTTAGTTCTTAAGCGTTGGCGGATTAATAATTAGCCAAAGGTGAAGGCATAAACGGCAATGCCTTCATTTTTAAATTCCAACTGCAGCTGATGTTCTTCGGATTTCCCTTTTAGATCCACAATCTCATATAAGCGCTGGCGGTCTAATACAATAAAGCCTTCATGCGTATCTTTGCCATTGATGGCCTCTTCAATAGGTTTTCCGTCGATAAGAACACGCGCGTGGTCATCGGGATTTTTGGGCCCCATCACTAAGAAAACCTTTGTGGCTTTAAAATGCAAGGTGAGGGTGGCGTTGGCTGTGGCGATCGCTGATTCTGGTGTCACAGTCCATGTCCCAGCATAGGCAAAATGATTCACATCGATATCAGATGGAGTGGTGAAATTTTGCCAGCTGCCTGTGATTTGCTCTGGGGAAGCAAAGCGTTGCATGCGTTTTTTTCCTAAATATGTTTCCGGGGTACGCGATATCTTAAGGGCGTAATCCTCGACGACAGTATTTGCTGTAGGCAGTTTTGTTTGGCCATTTTCCTTAAGCAAGCTGCGGATCATGGCTTCGGTTTCTTCGTACTTGCCTTCTCCAAAGTGGGTGTAGCGCACAATACCTTTGGCATCAATGAGGTATTTAGCTGGCCAATAATGGTTTTTAAAAGCACGCCAGGTTTTATAATCATTATCAAGAGCGACGGGAAAATGGATATTAAATTGCTTAACAGCAGCTTTTACATTGTCAGGCAATTTCTCAAAAGCGAATTCTGGGGTATGCACACCAATGGTCACAAATCCAAAATCTTTGTATTTCTCATACCACGCTGTGACATGAGGCAGGGTGCGTACGCAATTGATGCAGCTATATGTCCAGAAATCAATCAGGACAATCTTTCCTTTTAATTGCGCGAGGGTCAGCGGTGAAGAATTAATCCATGTATTAATGCCGGTGATTTCTGCGGCAGGCATGGTTTTTTCTGTTGACCCTTGATCGCCGCGCAAGGCAGCCAATTCTTTTTGCACGTCGGCACGGTGTTCAAACGAGTAGAGAAAATTTCCATAAGAGGGAAACCATTCCAAGATTTTTATTTGAATGGTTTTATCATAATTAGTATACAAAAGGATCGCAGAAGCAATCATGATCAGGCCAAAGAATTGCTGGATGCGTCCGGTGTATTTGTTGAACTTGCGCATTTGGGCAAAGACCAAGGAGCCAGCGCAGGAAAAAAAGAATAAAGGAATGCCAACACCAAGGACATAGGACAGGCTAATTAAAATAACTTGAGCATTGACCTCTTGGGTGGCGCTTAAAGCTGCGACCGTCGCTAGAATTGGCCCAGCGCAGGGCGCCCACAATAGGCCTAGCGAAAAACCGCTGACATAGCCGGCAACAAATCCTTCACCCTTGCTTTTGGATTTATTGTGCAATGGCCCTGCAATTACACTAATCCATGTTTCCAGTTTTGCTCCCAAGGCAGGAATGAGCAAGGACAAGCCTAATAAACCGATAATGATGACAGCAACGAGCCGAAAGGTGTTTGGGTCAAAATGGAAGATTTGGATCAGATAGGAGACGAAAAGGGTGTAGATGAGAAAACTAGTCATCACCCCTAAGGTAATGCCTAAGGGCTTTCTTTTACCGCCGGAGGATGAAACAGAAAGGACAATGGGCAATAAAGGCCAGATGCATGGGGCCAGGATGGTGACTAAGCCAGCGATGAAGGCGAAGAAAATTAAGATAGTCATATTTTACTTTCTTTGTAAGCTGTGTGGATCAAATTTGAGTTTACGTAATTGGGGAGCAACCCAGGCGATGGTGCCGACGACGGCTAAGGTAACGAATCCACCAAAAGCAACGCACGGCACAGTTCCTAGCCAGGCGGCGAACATCCCACTTTGAAAGGCCCCTAATTCATTGGAGGCACAAATAAAAATCCAGCTGACTGAAGCGATGCGCCCGCGCATATGGTCCGGAGATAACAATCGAACCATGGCCCGACGGATCACCATGCTGATGCCGTCGAAGATACCGCTTAAGGTTAGGGCAGCCATCGATAGCCAGAAATTCTTTGAAAAGGCAAAAATAAGTATGCTGATTCCAAAGCCGGCGACGGTCCATAATAAATTGCGACCGGCATGGGCGATGGGTGGATGGCGGGTGGTAATGAGCATGACTAACACAGCGCCGATCGACGGGGCAGCGTTAAGTAATCCTAAACCTTGTGGCCCGACGTGTAAAATATCCTGGGCATAGATGGGCAGTAAGGCCATGGCCCCACCAAATAAAACCGCGAATAAGTCCAGGGCCATAGCTCCCCAAAGGGTTTGATTGGAAAACACAAAATTCCAGCCTGTTGATACGCTGGCCCAAAATGGTTCCTTGCTTGCGGGTTTAATTTGTGGTTTGGGAGAGATCAATAAAGTAAAGACCCAGGCTAAAAAAAAGCAACCGCTAATTAGGATATAGGAGCCAATCGCGCCCCAGGCTGCAAATACAAAGCCGATGGCAGCCGGCCCAATAATGGAAGAGGCGATCCAGACGCTGCCAATCCACGACGAGGCATTGACAATCAAATGTTTAGGAACCACTTGCGCTTCAAAGGCGGAATTGGCAGGGTCGGCAAAAGCACGGGCAATGCCGGCTAAGAAAATGACAACGTATAAACCAATTAATGAGAACGTCTGTGTCCATAGGGATAACGCTGCTAAAGTTACAGCGCATATAAAGCTGGCAGCGCGGGTGATGAGTAAGATTTTTCGACGATCATAATGATCAGCCACATAGCCGCCTAAGAGAACTAAAGAAATGGCAGGGATAGCCTCGACGAGCCCAAGAAAACCCAGGGCCAGGGCGCTATGGGTGATTTGATAGATTTGAAAACCAATCACAACGGCCAATGCTCGGCTTGCCATGCTAAATAAGCCGACAGCTCCGATGTGAAAACGTAATTCAGGGATGAGTAGGACGGCACTAACCTTTGGAGCAGAGGGCATGTCGTGGGGGATAGGTTCAGACATAATGGAATTTCAAAAAATCTTATAAATTTTTTTTTGCAAGTGGTAGAATATAAAAAACTATAACTGAAGGGTTATTAAAATGCTATCTAAAAAATTATTATTGAGCGTTGCAGTTTTAATGATCACAACTGGTGTTGTCTTTGCTCAAATTCCAGATAATGCACCAGCCGTTGATATTATTCAAAAGGACAATGCCAAAGAGCATCGAAAAGGCAAACGCATTCATAAACAAGGTGCTCCGGCTACTGCAGAAGAAATCGAGGCGTTTAAGGCGCGTCGTGCGGAATATCATAAGAAGCATCCTCCTCAGACTAAAGAGCAAAGAGCAAAAGAAATAGCAGCATTCCAAGCCTACCGCGCCCAGATGCACAAAAACAAAGGTCAGAAACCAGCAGCAGTTCAAATGCCTGCTCCAGTAGTTTCTGAACCAGCAGAAATCCCAGCTCCTGTGATAAGCGAACCGGTTGCTGCTGAACCAGTTGTTGTTGAGCCAGCTGCTCCTGAACTTGCTACAGAAGTTCCAGCGGCGGAGTCAGCAGCGACGAATACCGTCGAATCTACCCAATAACTTATTTCGAGTAAAGTAGCCCACTTGACAAGTTTTATTTTCGTGATATATTAGCACTTGGGATATGAGAGTGATAACTACTCAGCTCCCTTTTTATTGACCAGAACTTAGCAGTTATGTTAATAGAGTGCTAATAAAAACCCATCAAAATAGGAGGTAGGTATGTCGTTAATTCATTATTGCAAAACACAACCCGATGCATTTAGCGAAGCGTTCAATGATAGTTTCTTTTTGGGATCATTGTTTCCAGCGCTGGATGTGGCAGAGGATAAGGATAAGTATACCATCACTGCTGATTTACCAGGTTTAACCAAGGAGCATATTAAGGTTGATTTTGAAGATGGCATATTGACCATTTCAGGTGAACGTAAATATGACAGTGAACAAAAAGAAAAGAATTATCACAGACTTGAACGCAGTTATGGAAGGTTTAGCCGTAGTTTAAACCTGGGTCATGGCGTTGATGCCAATGGGATAAAGGCCACGTATAAGGATGGGGTGCTAGAGGTATTGGTTCCCAAGCAAGAGAAGGCTAAGGTTAGGCCCATTGACATTCAAGTTAGCTAAGGACTAGAATAAACAGGGATGGGGTGGTCAAGATTCTTTCAGGCCTCACACCCCCCATCCCCCACAACACATGCACGTC
>CAZHGK010000101.1:0-7358 GCA_964532095.1 uncultured Planctomycetales bacterium
AAACCGGCCAGAACTCTCTCACAACAGGTGGCACAACTAATAGGGGCAGGTCAGTCGTAAGTCCTAAAGAGGCGGCTTTCTTTTTGATTTCTTGGTGTTCATTATTAGGAAGGTTGAAAAGGACTTTGGCCATACGTATCCTTTCATAAACACTAAATACAACATACAGCTACCAACTAAAATTTTATAACCTAATGCTACTATCAGCACTAAGGTGCATTAGGTCTGCTACGTTTAAAATTATACTTACAATATACCTACTCTGCAACTCTTTTTTAGGTTAAAGTATCAAAAACTACGGAAGATTAAAATGCGGGATTCATAATTCAATACCTAATTTTTCAGCTTCTCTTTTAATATGATCAGTAAAAACAGCTCCTCTGCTCTTTTTAATGCCGGTTATTTCGTGGGTTTCGCGGGTCAGGCTTAAGCACTTAAATAACATATCTTCATGATCTGCAAACTTTGAAACAAGACTTCTAAAAAAAGGAATGGATTTTTCATCATTAAGCTCAGAAGCTAATTGTTGCACTAACCCTTCCTTTTTGATTTTAATTAGGCTGTCCATTTTTCCAACAGCTTCCGGACCAGTTGGAGTAAATGAATTTTCATAACGTCTAAGCTGTTTTAATCCTGATGTTAAATCTTCGTTATCTAACGTTTCTTTGTTGTTAACGTTCTTAGTGATGTTAATAGTAGTGTTAATAGTAGTATTGTTAGTAGGACTTTGGGTCTCTACCCCAGTGGCCGTGCTGTCCCTACCCTTAGCTTTTTTGTCCTTACCTAAGGACTTTTTGTCTCTACCTAGGGACACGTTGTCTCTACATAAGGATTCTTGGATTGATTTTAAAATAAATCCTTCAATTTCATAAAGTTCAGCTATTTTTTGGGTGGTCTTAGGAGATTTCTTTTCAGAGGAGATCTTTTCTATTTGAAAAGTAACCAAATGTGGCAATAAATAAGAATTGTTTTCAAAAGCATTATTTGAGTACTTACTTCTAAGACGCAAGACCATGCCGCTTGCACAAAGAAATTTAATGGAACGCTGGACGTTCCTTTGAGAACAACCTGAAAGCTTTGCGATTAAATTAAGGCTAGGCCAGCATTTATTGTCTTCTAAATTGTAATGCCGGCATAAAACCTGATAGACCACAGTGTCTGAAACGGAAGCCCCCTTTTCAACTAAGGCATCAAGGGCTTTGTTCGGAATGATCGTGTATAAAGGTTTGTCGTTCATATTAATTGATGGCAATACGATTTATATAATTTGTTAATGCTTTTAAAACAATCCTAGATTTTGGGTTTGCCTGACCGCGTCTCCATCTATACACGGTCATTGAAGAGACACCTATCTCCCCTGCTATCTGTTCTAGGGACACGTCACGTTCTTCTATTAGCTGGTTTATGACTTCATTAATTGGCTTATTGGCTATCATTATTTATTTCCTTTCCGGCACAACGGCATTAGTTTGCTGTAATTTAAGTAATTCCAATTCATGCTGTGTTTGAACCAGGTTTAGTTTTGTTTGGTACAGCTCACTCTGCGCTGATTCATATTTACCGCTTAAAGATGAATTATTTTGATTGAGTGAATTGTTGATTTTGGTAACTTGAAACCACGCCAATGTAGCCATGAATGCTAACCCGCCAATCCACAGGGCAGATGTTTTCCATAACACTGCATTTTTTTCGGCAGTTGTTCTTTTATCTTCCAGGGCTATGATCCGTTCTTGGTTCTTTTTATAAGTTTCTAAAAAGTCACCAATGTAAGGCTGAAGTTTTTTAACTACAACATCAATTTCTTCAAGTGTATGTTGTGAAGCCAGGCTTTGTCCTGGTGCTGTTTCATTGCTTTGTGTTGCTTCACTTGCTGTGCGTTCTTCTGCTGCCGCGGATGAATGAAGAACTTCTGTGACTCTGTTACGTTGGAAATTTTCAAGCTGTGACTTTAGGTAATAAGCAACTGGCTTTTTATTAATGTATGCATATTTTTTGTCCCACGAATATTTATCCGCAAGGTTGCGCACCTGCCTGTCCCCTACCCCAATAATTTCTACTGCCTTTTCAACATTTACCCAGCTCGGGTTATCAATAACTTCATTTTCTATAAGAACCTGATTGCCATTAGGCAATGTACAATATGCCTTGCCATCTTTGTTTGTGATTTTTGGATCATCAACCATGACCTGCCTCCGGGGTATTAAAAATCGATCTCTAAATTTGATAACAGATGTTAACATCACTTAGGAAATTTGTCAAATACTTTTTTAAAATACATCCGATAATAATATCGGATGTACACCGCTATTCTGCCATTTACTAAGGAAGCACATATGGAATCATTGATATAATGGAAAATTTCATTCTAATAATATATGGAAGTATCGGATGTTTCCGGTTTCATAGCAACACTGGATGTATTCCTAGGTGCGTAGGTTTATGCGTTAAATTACCTAGCAACTGCTTATTTGTACGGAAATTATTAACCTATGAAATACGGAAACATCTGTTATTTGTGTATTCCAATACCTTAATTATACCTAGGAACTTAGTAAATTAATATGGAAATGTAAGCTATTTAATAAGGAAATACATCTGTTATTGCATATAAAAATAAGGAAGTAGGTATAAACTATGCGGTAGGTTTACAAAATTGATTCACATTGAATATTATCTAAAAAATAACCCTATAGCCAAAAAAATTATATTGACATTTAGCGGGGGAGTAGTATAATTTGTTCATTGCATAGAACAGAAGTGTTCATTCCATAGAACAAGATTGGGAGATAGAATAAATGTTTAAAAGAACAATTACTAATACAATCGCGGAACGGTTAAAGGAAAAAAGAAATTTTATACAAATTATTTTAGGACCACGCCAGGTAGGTAAGTCTACAGCGATTCGACAGGTCATAGAGGAATTGGGATATCCGTCTGTTTATGCATTGGCGGATTTACCCATTCCGCCTGATCATAGGTTTGTAGCCCAATATTGGGATGAGGCAAGAAGATTAGCCAAGGGAGGGAAGAAGGTCGTTTTAGTCCTTGATGAAATACAAAAAATTGAAGGGTGGTCAAGTGTTGTTAAGAAATTTTGGGATGAAGATACCCATGAAAAAAATAATATTCAAGTTGTGTTACTTGGTTCTTCGGCACTCCTAATTCAAAAAAAACTTCCAGAATCTCTGGCCGGAAGATTTGAAATTATCCGCTTCACTCATTGGTCTTATTTGGAATGCCAAGAAGCCTTTGGTTGTAATCTAGAAGAATATTTATTTTATGGAGGGTACCCAAAAGGCTATGAGTTAAAGAAAGATGAAGTACGCTGGAAGCAATTCGTAACAGACTCTCTTGTTGAAACAGCAATCACAAGAGATATTATGATTCTGACCGATGTGCAAAAGCCCGTGCTTTTAAGGAAACTGCTATATTTAGGTTGTGAGTATGGGGGACAGATATTGTCTTATGGGAAAATTCTAGGTGATCTCAATGATGTTGGAAGTAAATTGACTCTTATAAATTATCAAAAATATTTGGAGTCAGCCTTTTTACTGGGTGGTCTTCGCGCTTGGAAAGGGAGTGGGATATATAGACAAAAGTCATCACCTAAATGGTTACCATTAAATACGGCATTAATGACGGCACTATCAGTTAAAAGCAAGAAAGAAATATTTGGCGATAAGGCAATTTATGGCAGATTAGTTGAAGTAGCAGTAGGTGCATACCTTTATAATCAAGCTTTGGTTAATGGATATGAAATTTATTATTGGCGTGAAGATCACGATGAAGTTGATTTTATTGTTAAACGTGGTGAGAAATTATTAGGTATTGAGGTAAAAACGGGATTTGAGACAGCCGACAAGGCTTTTGATGCCTTTCAGAAGGAATATCCTAAAGCAAAGACATTGTTGGTAGGGGAGTATGGTATTAAACTGGAAAAGTTTTTGAGTACCCCGATTGAAGAGTATCTTAATTAACGGGGATTATGATAAGTAGTGGGCACAGTGATTATTCACAATGATAATGGGCATTGGCGACTCAAATTTAGTTAATTTTTTGTTGCAGGAGAGTTGGGGGTTGTTTATTTAAGATAATTTTAATATAATCTGTAAAAACTAGAATGAGGCTAAGAGAGAATATGATAGAAAAATTAGATGATAATTTAGAAGGAATTGCCATTGGCGTAAGATTCAGGCCAAATTTTAGCATTGAAGATAAATTCGGTGAAATTATCGATACTATTTTATATTCAAAAGACGCCTTTTTTGATCCAAGAGTTTTTCCACAAACTCGAGGTGCAGTTGGCAAAAAAATTTTATGCAATGAAGTAACCAACAATAATTTATTAATTGATTCTTCTAATTTTATAATAGAAATATATTTTAATGAGGCAAAAGGTGGGTTTAAAAAAACGGATCTTAATTTAGTAATTAAGAATTTCAAAGAACAAATTCTTTTTGGCGTAATGAAACAATTTAAAATTTGTGAGGTAGTAAGAATTGGATACATTAAAAGGTATTTATTGAAGACAGAGGAGTATATAAAAGCTATTTCAGAAAGAACAGTCAGCAATCCTATGGGGACAATTAAGGATGTTGATTTAAGATTTTCTTATAGTCTTCCAACCGAAGAAGCATTATTACGAAAGAAAATCAATGATTATGATAATGTTATTTTCAATATCATTAAGAGTGCTAATCAAAAAGAAGCATTCCTATCTTTAGACTATCAACGTATTTATTCGCCCTTTTTGCCATCAACAAGTGGTATTGAATTTGATGAATTTATAAAGCGTGCTGAAGATTTTAATTCTAAGAAATATCTTCCATGGTTAAATCAAAGCTATGGAGTAATTCAATGAGCATACGGGGTCAACGAGTAGGAAGAAATCAACAAGAAAAAAATGCATATTTTAATGCAATAAAAAACACTGAATCTACATCTACGGTTGTTGAAAAAAGTTCAATATTACCTTCCGATCAAGAAGGAGAAGACGAAGCAATTGTTACGACAAATACAAAGCGTCCGGTCGATAACTCAGCTGAAATTATTGATTGGATAATTAATAATTGGATAAAGGTTTCAATAGGTTTAATTGCAGCTGCTGGATTTTATTTTGTTAATGAATCTAAGAATTCTTTTTATAAAGTAGACGCTACTCTCCAAGAACACAGCAAATCTATTAATCAAATTCAGATTGATGTGAAGGATTTATCAAAGCTAAGCCAAGAACAATTTCTAAAATCTCAACGAACTGAAGATAAGCTCGAAGGGCTTAATCAACGAATTTCAGATATTAATTTAATAGGAAAACGAAGATAAAAGAAAGATTTAATATCGAACCCTGTATGTAGGGCTATCTTCGGGTCTATTTTCTCGTTTATCATACATAGCCGTAGTCGAAACATTCGCATGCCCAAGCCATAGCTGTACCTTTCTGATATCTTCGCGGTTATTAAGCGCGTTTGTGGCCGCGGTCGCGCGTAAAGAATGGGTTGAAAAGTGACCTGTCTGAATCCCAACCTTTAAACCATAGGCAATGACCAGTTCATACACTGCATTAGGGGAGAGGCCTTTGTTGGTCTTGGCGGCCGTGTTATTACTGACCGACTTAAATAGGAACGCTTCTTTGTCATGGCCATGACCAGCCGCGGACAAGTATTCTGATATACGAGCCAGCGCAACCTGGTGTGCCGGCACAAACCTTTCTTTTGATCCTTTTCCAAAGATTCTAAACTGCTTAATTCCTTCGCGTTCTTGTAGGTCTTTAATGCGTACTTGACATAACTCTGCACGACGAAAGGCATGATATAAAAATGTCGCCAGGATTGCGCGATCACGTTTTCCTTTTAATGTATTGGGATCAGGGGCGTCCAGAAGATCCTTGGCTTGTTTATCTGATATTGATTGCGTTGCTCCTTCGGTTGTTTCCAATTTAGGACGATGAACACCTAAAACAGCATTGATTTCTAAAACTTTGTTATCACATAGGTATTCAAAGAATTTTGAGATTGTAGACATGCGTCGCTTAACTGTTCGAATTGAATATCTGGGCTTATCTTTTGTGCCAATTAAAGAATCCCGCCAATCGATAATATCAGCTCGGGTCAGTTCCTTTAAATCTTTAATATTCTTAATCCGGAAGTATTCTAAAAAGGAAATGAGGTCATCCCGGCGGCTTTTGCGCGTGGCCGGAGAAATGACATTAGTGAGCCAGTTGGTGATCAGAACGTGGCCCAGAAGGGCTGCTGGGGCTTGTTTAGGGGCAGATTTAGGCATATATATCAACCTTTTACGGTTATTATGGCCCAAAATGGTAATATTGTCAACTTGTGATAATATACATTATAACAAGTTGGAAAGATATTATAAAAATTCGCACTTTGCATAAATTGCGAACTTTTTGTTAAAGGCCAAAAGAAAGCAAAATTTAGAACATCTAAGAGATCTATGTACTCTTTATCAAAAGCACCTACATTATCCACCAATTTGAAACATTTCAATCTTATTCATATGACGACATTCTTGATAAATTTGTGAACGCAGTTCAGAATAACGATCCTGACGATTTTTCCATACCCCCGATATAAATTCATCTAAAAAATCATCAGTTAATCCTCTTCTTAAGTGGCATCTCACATCTATTCCTTGAGTAGCAAAAAGGCAGGTATAAATTTTACCATCTGCTGATAAACGAAGACGACTACAAGTACCACAAAAAGGATGACTAACTGAAGAAATAAACCCTATTTCTCCCCCACCATCAATGAAACGAAATCTTTCTGAAGTTTCACCATCTTCAGTTCCCCCAATTACCTTCAAAGGAAAGAAATCGTTAATTTCATTGATGATCTCTTTTGATGTTACCACTTGGGTCAAGTCCCAATGATTTTGATTACCCACATCCATGTATTCAATAAAACGAAGTATAAGACCTTCCTTGCGAGCAAACTTAACTAGATCCATAATCGTAGCATCATTAATACCACGTTGAATCACAGCATTGATTTTAATAGCTTCAAAACCTGCTAACTTAGCTGCTTGAATACCAGAAAGAACTTGGTTAAGATCTCCTTTAGAACCACTTAATGTTTTAAAAACTTGAGGATCAAGAGAATCAAGACTTACAGTCAAACGTTTAAGACCTGCTTTCTTTAGTTTGGACGCTTGATCGGTCAATAACGAGCCATTTGTCGTTAGAGCCAGATCTTTAATTCCATCAATCATTGTAAGTTTCTGGATCAACTGCTCAATGTTTGGTCTTAAAAGCGGTTCACCACCTGTTAACCTTACTTTCTCTACTCCAAGGCCAACAAAAATCTTAACTACTCTTTCGATCTCTTCAAAAGTTAACCACT
>CAZHGK010000102.1:0-7268 GCA_964532095.1 uncultured Planctomycetales bacterium
CATTGAAGATGCTGCGGAATTGCGTTTAAGCAAAACTCACTGGGCACGTTTGGAAGCCAGGCCATCTAATATTGAAGGGCGGGGACGAATCAGTATTCGGGATTTGTTTATTAACACCTTGCGTATGCGTCCAGACCGCATCATCATTGGCGAGTGCCGTGGCCCGGAAGTTTTAGACATGTTGCAAGCAATGAATACAGGCCACGACGGATCATTGACAACGCTGCACGCGAACTCAACACGGGATGTTATCTCGCGTATGAGCTCGATGGTGCTATTGTCCGGGATTGAACTTCCCATCCGCGCTATTTATGAAATGGTGGCGTCTGCCATAAACGTGGTTGTGCAAATTAACCGTTTCTCCGATGGGTCACGCAAAATCACTGCCATTTCGGAATTGACCGGAAAGATTGTTGATGGCATGCCGGAATTAAAAGATGTGTTTGTTTTTACCCAAAAAGGGATTAATAGCGATGGCATTATCCAGGGGGAATACACACCAACAGGATATATTCCCATTTGTTTTGAAGAATTCCAGATTAGAGGCATTCCTTTAAGCAAGTCGATATTTTCTTAAAATGGGCCACAACGGCGAATCCTCATTCACCATTGATCAAATCACCAATAAAACTCGTCAGACGGTTTTAGCAACGACGGTGGATGTTGCGGATAATCCTGCCAAGCGTATGAAAGGCTTGTTAGGCAAGGACCATCTGCCAGCTAACAATGCCTTGCTCATCACGCCGTGCAATAGCATCCACATGTTTTTTATGCGATTTGCCATCGATGCGATTTTTATTAATACCGACGATAAAGTTGTTGGTTTGTGCCCGAATTTGCAACCCTACCATATTTCCCCGATTTTCTTTAAGGCATGCAGTGTCATTGAATTGCCTGCAGGGACCATTGCCTTAACGCAGACTAAGCTTGGCGATCAAATTGCATTTAAATAATTTCGATTTTCAGGGCATTAAATTGTTTTGGCATTTATTTCCTTTAACGATTAGTTGAACACCCCGGCATATTCCTTCCTCGCCAACCCCCCCATCCCCCACAACACATGCACGTCGCTCGTTTTGCGGGAAGGTTTGTGGTTAAAAGCTGTATGTCGGATTAGGGGAGGCATGTGGTGGGGGCTGTTGGCTTCGTCAGGAACATGCCTGCGGGTGTTCTTCTAAAACCTTACTTCGTTTCGTAAACAACAAAACAATTTAATGCCTTATTAAGTTCTCATTTGTAGAAGATAAGGATTTGGGCAAGTTCTTGTAGGCCGAACATATACGAACGACGATATGCAGTAAACATTGAGCCAGTGTTGCGAAAGCCGAACAATCAGACGTTTTTTGCCAAAAGTTTACGAAGGCTTACAGCCTTGGGCGTAGCGACCCGCTTTATTGGAGCGTTCTTGGCTGATTAATTGGCTTACGCCCAAGCTGTAAACTGAAGTAAACGGCAAAAATACGTCGTGAGGCGAAGCAACGCTGGGCAATGTTTACAGGAATAAGAAGTAAGGGAAATATTTTGAGCGAAGTAAATACCGAAACATTTAATGCTATTAAAGAGCGAATGTTTTCATCCTGCACTTGACTAATCGTATCGACTTATCGTACAGTATCAGCCACAAGGAGAGATGAAAACGAATGCAATGGCATGATTTAACATTTGATAACCCTCACCAGAATGTGTACTGGGATGAACTCTTGCTTAAAAGCGCAGATGCCGGCACCCGTGGCATGACATTACGCTTTTGGGAATCAAAATCACCCTTTGTTGTGCTTGGTCGCATCGGTGATGCCACACAAGAATTACATCTTGACCGTTTAGCAAGCGACGGTGTACCTGTCGTACGCCGTAGTTCTGGTGGCGGAACTGTTGTTCAAGGTCCTGGATGCTTAAACTATTCACTGATTTTATCGAAACAGGCCTATCCAGCCATCCATGATCTGCGTGGCAGCTATCAATGGATCAGCGAACACGTATTAAAAGCTCTCAAAGATGCAGGTGTCGATGGAAAGTTTTGTCCAATCAGCGATTTGGCTACCCTAGATGGCTTAAAGTTTTCCGGAAACGCCCAAAAACGTGGCAAAACCCATATTTTGCATCACGGCACGATTTTGTACGATTTTCACCTGCCGTTGATATTTAAATATTTGCGTATGCCTAAGGATATGCCGGACTATCGCCAAGGCCGGCGCCACGAAGATTTTGTTACCAATGTTTCTTTAGATTTAAAGGTGTTTAAACAAGCATTATCTCACCAATTAAACGCTTCATTAGACGCACAACCCATTAGCCAACAAGACTTTTCATCATTATCTGTTATTCCTGCCCAGTTTTTTGTATCTGAAATTTAAAAAATTTGCAAAAAAGATGAATATTTATAACTTTGTGCTATCATGTGTGAATGCATAGAGATTGGTTCCGGATTTTTATTTTAATTATCGTTATTTTTTGCGTTCCTACCCATGTTTGGGCTAAACACGTGAAGCCATCATCTAAAAATTATAAAGAATATCTAAAATTCTTTGAGGAAATCTACAAAACCTTCCAGGAAAATTATTACGAACCCCCACCGCGGGCCACGTATGACCGTTTTATTAAAAATTTCACTGAAAAGATTTACAGCCAATTAGCTTCTGAAGGTAGAAGTGATGATTATGTGCGTTGGCGTAGTGCCTGGTATTTGGTGGATGCTTTAAAAACACAGGATGATCCATATTCCCAGTTTTATCCACCGAAACCTGCCGATAAATTTCAAAAAGAAGCTTTAGGGCAGCGGGTAGACTTAGGGATTGAAGGGACAAAGAATGCAGATGGATATTTGGTCACCCGTATCGAGCCGCGCTCAGATGCTGCGGACAAAGGTCTTCAGGTGAATGATTTGATTCTTTCCGTCGACGGAAAGTCGATTAAAGATTTAGTTCAAGACGAAGTCGATAAATTATTAACCCCGCTCATTAACACAAAGGTCAAGTTATCCTATCTGGCTGTTGCCGATAAATCTTCCCGCACGATTGAAGTGACCAGCCAGGAATATTTTAAACAAACGGTCTTGCCGAAAGATATTCCTGTTGATGGTATTTTTTGTTTACAAATTCCCCATTTTAACCGCATGACCGGTGCCGATTTATTGCGTTTCTTGATGATTATTCGTCAGCATAATCCTAAAGGGTTGATTTTGGATTTACGCGGCAATCCAGGTGGTCCGCCGCTTGCTGCGCGTGAGATGTCTGCATTTTTTTTAGAGGGTGGCCAAATGTTTGCGTATTTCCAAAAGCATGGCCAAGATAAGGCAGAGTTGGATGTGCCCATGGTGGCCCCGCAATACAAATACACCGGCCCGTTGGTGATCTTGGTTAATCAAGACAGTGGGAGTGCTGCAGAATTATTTACCGGCATTATGCAAAATAAAGGGCGTGCCGTTGTCATGGGGACGACCACAGCAGGCCATGTCATGCTTAAAAGCATGTTCCCATTTAAAGACAGTTCCATGGTGGTGATGGTGACCTCATTAGGGTATTATCCCGACGGGCATGCCTTTGGTTTTAAAGGTGTTGAGCCCAATGCGCCATTGCCTGGCGTTGAAGGGGACCAGTTATTAATTATGGCAACGGCGTATTTGTTAAAAGAAAACCAGAAAACGCAATGATCATCCTAGGGATTCTCATAGCTCAAATTATTATTGCCGTGATTGTCATCGTGGTGTTAAAGAATGTTTTAAATCGCGAGTTGGTCCAGGCAGCGCTAGAAGCTTTGGCTGTTAAGAAAAACAGTGAAATCAAAGCATTAACATTAACGAGTGCTCGTCCGCTTTCTGTGCCTTTGCATGCACAATTAATGGCGACGATCAAGCGCATAGGTGTTGTAAATATTGAGGAACAATTGGATCCATCCATCGTCGGTGGTGTGGTGGTGACCATTGATGGCCAAGAAATGGATTTTAGTATCAGGCATCGATTAAACATGCTGTTTAAAGGGCAGTCGTAATGCGTGTTTTAGTCATTGTTCCGGCATATAACGAGGCGGGCAGTATCCGTCAGGTGATTGGTGCGTTAAAAACGGTTCCCTTACGTTTGGATGTATTAGTCATTGATGATGGTTCCGTCGATGATACGGCAAATATTGCGCGTGATGCAGGGGCATTGGTTGCCCAGCTTCCGGTGAATTTAGGAATTGGCGGCGCGGTGCAAACAGGTTTTCAGTACGCCGATCAAAATAATTATGATGTGGCAATTCAGGTGGATGGCGACGGGCAACACGATCCACAATTTTTGCCGTTATTGATTTCAACCATCACTGTGGAAGCTGCGGACATGGTGATTGGCAGCCGGTTTTTAAATAAAAATGATTGCCTGCCTCACGGACAGGCAGGCCTGCCTGCCGGCAGGCAGGGTTTTCAGTCAACAGCTGCTCGACGGGTTGGGATCCGTTTCTTTGAAATATTAATTCATCAATTAACAAAGACGCGCGTGACGGATCCTACATCAGGGCTAAGGGCATTTAACCGACGGTTGATCGAATATTTTGCCCAACAGTATCCTCAAGATTTTCCTGAACCTGAAGCTGTGGTTGCAGCCACCCGTTTAGGGTGTCGCATTGTGGAGGTTCCTGTTGTCATGCATGCCCGTGGGGCAGGTGCAAGTTCCATCCGGCATTTGAAAAGTTTTTATTACATGCTTAAGGTGACGCTGGCGATTGTCTTAAGGATGATCAGTAAAAATGAGAGGCTTGCATGAAATTACAAATTTTGGCAATCGGCATATCGGTGGCATTGTTTGTTTTTGTTTTGGAATTGGTGCGCCGCCGACGGTTGACGTTTAAATATGCTTTTGGCTGGCTGTTTGCCTGTGCTTTGGCGGTTGTGTTTTCTTTCTTTCATGAAATTTTATTTAACTTTGCTACCCTGTTGGGGTTTGAGCTTCCTAGCAACTTCATTTTCTTTTCATTATTTTGCGTTTTTATCGTGTTAAGTCTTCTGCTGACAGTGTTTTTGTGCCAGATTAATAGCCGTAATGACCGTTTGGCACAACGGATGGCTCTGTTAGAGCTTGAGTTAAACAAAAATAAAAACATAAAGGATCGTAGTTAACTGTCTATCGTCATGATCCGTGTCAGCGTGATTATTCCTGCGTATAATGCCCAAGCTGTGATTGCACAGACGCTTAAAGCCTTGGGTGCGCAACATTTTCTAGAACCTTATGAAGTGATTGTCGTGGATGATGGATCAACCGATGAAACCTCGACGATCGTCCAATCTTTTCCTGCTGTTCGTTATGTGCGTCAAGAAAATGCCGGTCCTGCCAGTGCCCGTAACCACGGGGCAAAATTAGCTCAAGGGGAATTCTTATTGTTTACCGACGCAGATTGTTTGCCGCAAGAAAATTGGATTGCGTTAATTGTTTTGGCGTTTGAACGCACCAAGGCCGCAGCTGTGTGTGGCAGCTACGGGATTGCTAATCCGCAAAGCGCCTTAGCCAGCGGTATTCACGCTGAAATCCTCTTTAGGCACAAGCACTTAATGCCAGATTACCCAAAATCGTTCGGCAGTTACAATGTCGGCATACGTAAATATATTTTTGAACAGCTTGGAGGTTTTAATACGACGTACCGCAGGGCCAGCGGTGAAGACAATGATCTTAGTTACCGTTTAATCAAGCAAGGGGGAGTGATTTATTTTGAACGTAAAGCCCTTGTAAATCACTATCATACGCAAGCTTTGTCGCGGTATTTAAAAGAGCAATTTCGGCATGGGATGTGGCGGGCCCAAATGTATTTGGACCACCCGGCGATGGCGCAAGGAGATGGGTATACGTTTTGGAAAGATATCTTGGAGATGCCCTGGGCATTGGTAAGTTGTTGCGCAATTATCCTAAGTGCTTTTGGCATCATTGGTTTTAAACAAAGTTTAGTTTATTTTCTGTTGCCATTTTTTGTTTTTGAAATTTTGTTTGGAATTAAAATAATTATGCAATTTTTTGGAGGAATTTATCTAGGTTTTGCAATGTGGTTGCGCGCCTTTGCGCGACTTTTTGGTTTGTCGACGGGAATTTTGTCAATTTTAATAAAAATCTTTAGAAAAAAAAATTAATAAAAGGTTGAAAGCATAACTTGCTATGCTAAGATGAAAACATAAATTAAGCAGAAATCTGTCTCTTATATAGTATTTTAAATTCATTTACCGACGGTAAAACAAAAATGGCTAAACCTTCCGCGCAAGAACAGTTGATGAAGTTAATGAGCAAGACTGCTCCAGCAAGCGCATTAAAACCAGCTGCACCGACGAAGAAAACATTTTCATTCCGCGGTATTGTTTTTTCTATCAACACCTTAAATCAAATCTTTTTGGTTGGTATCATCCTTTGTATCATAGGGTTAGTTTTAGAAATGCGTTCCGGAATATCCTTGCTTAAACAGAACGTTGATTTAACTGATGATTCACAATCCAAACCATCCACAACAGAAGCTGTCTTGCCTGCAACCAAAAGTCTTAAGTACTATCTTGATAATGTTAAATCTCGCAATATTTTTAAACCATACCAACCAATGCACGCTAAATCAACGCCAGGTCAAGTGGATGTTTCTCAGCGCCTTTCAAAATTCAAGTTAGTTGGAGTATCATGGCTTGATCTTCCGGAAACGGCTTCTGTGATGATTGAAGATACTCAATCCCATGTGACGTATTTTCTCAAACAAGGCGAACAATTAGAAGGCGTGACTGTAAAGACAATCTATACGGATAGAGCTGTCTTTAGTTACGAAAATGAGGAGATAACAATCAAGCTATGATTACACACATCCTAAAATCCAAATTGCTGTTGTTGCTGATGCTAGTTTTAGTGTCAGCACCTTTTCGCATGGCTTTGGCACAATCATCTGAAGATGAAGGCGATTTGCCTAAGCCAATTTTGTTAACCGAACCCAAGGAATCCATGGAGGATCGGTTGGCAAGAAAAATCACCTTGGATGTCCGCGATATGAATATGGTGGACGTTATTAAATTCCTCGCTCAGAAAGGGGAATTTAATGTGGTGATTTCTCCGTCTGTCGACGGAAGAACCACGGTCCTGTTGCATGATGTTGGTATCAAGGATGCGTTGGATATTGTGGTGCTTTCCAATCGTTTAGCTTACCAACTGGAAAATAACATTCTTCACATCATGACTGCTGCAGAATATGAAGCGATGTATGGAAAACAATTTGGTGATAAAACCAGCGTTGAAATTATCCGATTACAATATGCAAAACCAAGTTATGTTTTGGCTGCCTTG
>CAZHGK010000103.1:0-7129 GCA_964532095.1 uncultured Planctomycetales bacterium
TCTATTTCTATAGACCAGGATCGTAATATCGTTGAACATTAGGTTTTAAAGGAAGACATATGCGTTTAAGGTTTAAAAAGGGGCTTTCATTAATTGAGGTGGTCTGTGCCTCAATTATTTTTCTTATTGCTGTTACAGGTTTCTTAACAGCCATGGTTACTATTCGCCAGCCGGTTGAGAGTAGTAAAAGGTCGGTGCAGGCTGCTTTATGTGGCAAGCAAAAATTGGAAGTTGTTAAAGCGATATTGGATAATGATACTTCGCCGCCTGTTGATCGTTCCTTTACGTACTGTTGTCCAAATTTAGATTGTACAACGCCTGGGCCGGATGGCGCGATTTACAGGGCAAGTTTTAATGTAACTGTTGATGCAAAGGGTGGACAATCAATCGCAGCGAATGTTACTTGGACGGACCCAAAATAATGAAACGAATAAGCGGCATAACCTTAACAGAATTAATTGTAGCGAGCGTGATCACCAGTCTGGTGTTGTTAGGATTAACCGCGACGCAGATGATGGTGCATCGCGATGCGGTTGATTTTTCCAGATCGGATACGGCAGTTAATGAAGCTCAAAATATTTGTGACCATATCAGTCGCAACGTTGCATTAGCTGTTGGGACTAAATCAAATTCAGGGATTCGCATTAACAGTGAAACAGGTTATACCAATAATTTTTGTGTTAGAAATGCGTCCTTACAGTGGTATTGTTACACATTAACGTCTGGATCTGTTGTTAGAGGTTGTGACAGAGGGATCAATCTTGGCTTGTGTCCATCAGGGTCTAATGATGAAATTATTGGTACAGTAGTTCCTAACTATGTTTTTAATCCTGCATATGATCCTGCTACAGGAATTTTTACTATGACCGTCGCTTCTCAGATTGCTGATGGCCGCACCAGCCAATGCTCGGTCAGTGTTGCCCCCGAGGGACAGACCATCAATTAATTGCTTTCAGGTGTATGTGTGGTATATTTAATTTATGACGGTTAAACAAAGAATTCTTTCCACAATTGGTAAAAATCGACTTCAGCTTAAAGCTTTTGGTGTTAAGCGCATTGGTCTGTTTGGTTCTTTTGCCCGCGAAGATCAAAAAGCCAAAAGCGATGTAGATGTTTTAGTCGAATTTGATAAAAAGAAGAAGACCTTTGATAATTATATGGATTTAAAATTCTTCTTAGAAAAGCAATTTCACCGTAAAGTAGATATTCTCCTTAAAGAATCTTTAAAGGTGCCTGTTAAGGCGAGTATTGCTAAAGATATCACCTATGCGTCACTATAAGCTTTATATTAGCGATATTCTTGACGCTATTTCTAAAATTGAGAAATACACCAAAGGTTTTTCGCGGTCAAAATTTCAAAAGAATACCCTAGTAGTAGATGCTGTCATAAAGAACTTAGAAGTTATTGGTGAAGCCTCGAAAAGAATTCCCGCCAATATTAAAAGTCAAATGCCTGTTATTCAATGGAAGAAAATTATAGGTTTACGCAATATCCTTATTCACGAATATTCTGGTATCGATCGGGATATTATTTGGGATATTATTGAAAATAAACTGCCGGAATTAAAGAAACAATTGCTTGATTTAACGGGCCGATAGCTCAGTTTGGTAGAGCGCGTCGTTCGCAATGACGAGGCCGCGAGTTCAATCCTCGCTCGGTCCACCAGGCTCCAATTATGCGTAGATTTTATTTTCCTCAATCCTTATCTCAATCAATCATTGCCATTACCGACCCTGATGAGATTTATCATTTGACCCATGTCGTACGCATGAAGGTAGGCGATGAGATTGAATTGTTCAATGGCCAGGGCCAGGCAGCCATTGTGTCCTTGCAAACGCTTTCTACTGCGTCTGTAACAGCCAAGGTGGTGCGTTTGCTACAGCAGCCATCGGTAGCTCATGTCCGTCTGATTTTAGCCTGTGCTGTACCTAAGAAGGCAAAGTTTGAATTCATTATTGAAAAGGCAACGGAGCTAGGTGTAGATGAAATTGTTCCATTAAAAACCAAACGGACAGAAGTTGAAATTAAGCCAGATCGGGCAGCAGGCAAGCAGGAACGTTTTAAGAAAATTGTCATCAATGCAGCCAAGCAGTGTGGGAGGCAAGATTTGCCACGGGTGCATGCCATGACAAGTTTAAAAGATGTGTTTAAATTATTACCTCAGGGAAGTGTGAAATTATTCCCGTCGCTGCATAATCATCCGTCGCAAATCAAGGATGTGCTTAGTCAAAATGAGAAAGCTACGTGTGTGGTGATTTTTATTGGGCCAGAGGGGGACTTTACTCCTGATGAAGTGAAATTAGCGATTGATTACGGATGTGTTCCTGTGACGTTGGGGCAAACTGTTTTGAAGGTCGATACCGCAGCCATTTCCTGCCTTTCTTACGTGAAATATTTCTACGGTCAGTAACTTTTTTATTTTATAGTTTAAGTTTGATTGGTCTGGGTAAGCTTTTCTCAGGCCTTACACGTAAACATTGCCCAGCGTTGCTTCGCCTCACGACGTATTTTTGCCGTTTACTCAGTTTACAGCTTGGGTGTTCGAAAACCAGTAAGCAAAGAACGCTCCAATAAAGCGGGTCGCTACACCCAAGGCTGTAACTCTTCGTAAACCTGCCTACCGGCAGGCAGGCTTTTGGCAAAAAACGTCTGATTGTTCGGCTTTCGCAACACTGGCTCAATGTTTACTGCACATATTCTTTAATCATATGAGAATTTTTATAAGCCATTAAATTGTTTTGGTGTTTACGAAGCGAAGTTAGGTTTTAGCCAAAGCAGCTTGAGGAAAGAGGGAATGCCGAGACGAAGGTCGAGGCATGAACAAAGATGTTTGAGCCAAGCACATCCAGAGATGTGCGAGGCGAGTTCTTTGTTCACCGAGTGACGAAAGACCTTTGGCGTTAAGAAACCGCCCCTGAGCGGAGTAAATGCCAAAACAATTTAATATCTATTAAAAATGAGCTGATCCAGAATGCAAAATTACACATGCGAAACCAGCATTGACAGACACTTTTGGGGACGTTATAATGCCCTACTTTGACCTTTTAAGCGTGAACTTTAGTTCATCCTGAGCCCGGAGGGCGAAGGATCTTATAATTTATATTCCCCAACAGAAATAGGGAGGAAGCATGGCTCAGGAAAAAGCTGTTATAGAAAAACCGGTGGTTGACTCAAAAGTCAGCCAAGACAAGGAAAATCGTTTTAAAGCGCTCGATTTGGCCATGGCCCAAATTGAAAAGCAATTTGGTAAAGGGTCCATCATGCGCATGGACAGTAAGGTCGTCGTCGACATTCCCGTCATCCCTACAGGCTCATTAAGTTTGGATTTGGCCTTAGGCGTTGGTGGTGTGCCACGTGGTCGTGTTATTGAAATCTACGGTCCTGAATCTTCAGGAAAAACAACCCTCACATTAAGCATTATCAAACAATTACAATCTGCAGGTGGCGTTGCTGCATTTATCGACGCTGAACATGCCTTTGACTCCAAATATGCCCAAACCCTGGGCGTGAAATTGGATGATTTATTAATTTCCCAACCAGACACAGGCGAACAAGCATTAGAAATCGCCGAAACCCTGGTGCGTTCCAATGCTGTGGATTTAGTGGTTATCGACTCCGTCGCTGCGTTAACGCCACGCGCGGAAATCGAAGGCGAAATGGGCGATTCTCACATGGGCTTGCAAGCCCGTTTGATGAGCCAGGCTTTGCGTAAATTAACGGCTGCTATCAGCAAATCCAAAAGTTGCGTGATTTTTATTAACCAAGTTCGTATGAAAATCGGCGTCATGTTCGGTAATCCTGAAACAACAACAGGTGGTCGGGCATTGAAATTTTATGCTTCCGTGCGCTTGGATTTGCGCAAAATTGAGTCTGTAAAATCCGGTGAAGACATTATTGCCAATCGTGTCAAAGCCAAGGTTGTTAAAAATAAAGTAGCACCGCCATTTAAAGAAGCCGAATTTGAAATTTATTTTGATGAAGGTATTTCCAAGGCCGCGGATATCATTGATATGGGGGTTGCCCATGAAGTGATCCAAAAATCCGGTTCTTGGTTGTCGTTTGAGAATGAAAAGATTGGGCAAGGACGTGAAGCTGCCCGGAAAATCTTAAAAGATAATCCAAAATTGATGAATAAGATTGAAAAGCTCATCATCGAAAAGTTGAAGGTTAAAAAGGCTTAAAATGCCTCGTTCCTGTCGGGCGGATGCCTTAATGTTTTTAAAAATCCGGCCGCGCAGTGTCGAAGAATTAAGAAGCAAATTGATTCGCAAAAAGCACTCGTTGCAAGACATTCAAGCGACGATCGAATATTTAGAATCAATACGATTATTAGACGACCGGGCTTTTACGGCGAGCTGGATTCAATACCGTTTAGCCCGGCCGTTTGGTTTTAAGAGGATTATTACGGAATTAAAAGCCAAGGGTATTAAAGACGATATTATCGAAGAGTCTGTAAGCCATGCCAGGGGCGAGTATGTTGAAGGGGATGTAATTTTACAGCTGGCCCAACGGCGTTGGCAAAGATTTCCCCGTCTTGAACCAGCTAAGAAAAAAAAGAGGGTGTTTGATTACTTAATCCGCCGGGGATTTTCTATCGATGCGGTAATGAAAGCCTTAAAGAACATATGTTAACGACCAATCAAATCAGAGAAAAATTTTTAAACTTTTTTAAGTCTAAAAACCACAGCATAATTGCCAGTGATTCCTTAGTGCCGAAAGATGACCCGACGGTGTTATTTACTACAGCCGGGATGCAGCAATTTAAGCCGCAGTTCTTGGGCCGGATCGACGGGTTTACCCGTGCTGCCACAGCGCAGAAATGTTTGCGCACGGATGATTTGGATGTGGTAGGCAAAACGGATTTTCACCACACCTTCTTTGAAATGCTGGGGAATTTTTCTTTTGGCGATTATTTCAAGAAAGAAGCTATTGCTTGGGCCTGGGAATTTTTGACAAAGGAATTACAACTACCCAAAGAAAAGTTATGGGTATCTGTGTATAAAGACGACGAGGAAGCCTATGGCTATTGGGCGAATGATATTAAGATTCCTTTAGATCGAATTGTTAAGCTTGGAGATAAAAGTAATTTCTGGCCAAGCAATGCGCGATTAAATGGGCCTAATGGACCATGCGGGCCATGTTCAGAAATTTTCTTTGATTATGGTGTAAATCCAAATTGTCCAAATGGAACAAAATGTGATCCTGATTGCTCCTGTGGACGTTTTTCAGAAGTTTGGAATTTAGTGTTTACCCAATTTAACCGTAAAGACGGTGGTGTGCTTGAACCATTGCCGGCCAAGAATATCGATACCGGCATGGGCTTGGAACGTTTGGTTGCTGTTGTTCAAGGCAAGATGAGCAATTATCAGACGGATAATTTTACAGAAATCTTAACAGTTATTAAAGACACGTTTAAAGCGAATGGGGCGCAATTAACCGAGAGTGAATTTCGAATCATCGGCGATCATATGCGTGCCATCACCTTTGGGATTGCCGATGGTGTTGTGCCATCGAATGAAGGCCGTGGGTATGTGATCCGAAAATTAATTGTAGATGTGACGGATTTGGCGATTCGTGCAGGTATAACCAAGCCTGTAATTCATACCTTTGTGGATGTGGTTGCCAAGGTTATGAAGCATCCGTATCCGGAAGTTGCTGCCAAAGCTTTAGAAATTAAAGAAGCGGTTAAGCGCATTGAAGAGGCATTTATTAAAGTCCGTCGGGAACGGGTGCCCGAATTAAAAGCAAAGATTGAGCAATTTAAGAATAACGCTTCAGAATTGGGTTCGGCTTTCTTTTTATATCGAGACACTTATGGCTTAACATCATCAACGATTTCAGTCATAGCCCAAGAAATTGGTGTTAGTAAAGAAACGATGTCTGAGGCTTTTAAATATTTTGAAATCAAAATGGAAGAACAGAAAAATCGTTCCCGTGCAGGTAGCAAGATGATGGGTGATGTTTTTGCCGACCAGAATTTTGGTTTGAATGTGGCTAAGACAGAGTTTATTGGATATAAAGATGTGAAAACTGAGGCGCAGGTTTTAAAAATCCTTAATGATCAGGGAGAATTATCTCAAGCGTCTGCCGGTGATTCTGTCAAAATTATATTAAATCGCACACCATTTTATGCAGAGTCCGGCGGGCAGGTTGGTGATACAGGATATTTAACATCTGCTCAGTTAAAGATAAAGATTACCGATACCCAGAAAAAGAATGATATTTTTATTCACCAAGCCACGGTTGAGCAAGGAAGTGTTAAGCTTGGAGATACGGTGAGTGCAGCCATTGATCAAAATCGTCGTCAGGCAATTATGCGTAATCACACGGCGACCCATTTATTACAATCTGCGTTGCGGGAAACCTTAGGCAATCACGTCAAGCAGCAAGGGTCATTAGTCGAGGAAGGTCGATTACGTTTTGACTTTGCACATACCAGTGGGGTTAAGCCTGAAGAAATTGCAAAAATTGAAAATCGTTTAACTGATTTTATTAAGAAAGCGGATAAGGTGAGTATTGAAGTTCTTCCGTTGGAAGAAGCAAAGAAACGCGGGGCATTGGCATTTTTCGCTGAGAAATATGGGCAAACCGTGCGTGTGGTCACGATCGGCGACTATTCCATGGAATTCTGTGGGGGAACACATGTGCCTGATACAGGCACAATTGAGTGTGTAAAAATTATTTCCGAAGGTTCTGTCGCGCAAGGGATTCGTCGTATTGAAGCAGTGACAGGCAAAGAAGCTGTCGGCTCTTTTTTAAAGATGAAGCAAGAGCAGGAAGCCCAAAAACAAGAGCAGGAACGATTAAGGCAATTGGAAAAAGAAAAGCAAAATGCTCAATTTGAAGCAGTCAAATCATCCATCGATCAAATCATCAGCAAGGCAGAGCAGTTTAAAGGTGTCACTGTGATCAGCTATTGCTTGGCAAATGCGGATATGGGCATGTTGCGTAAATTATCTGACTTGCTTAAACAAAAAACCAAAAGTTCAGCATTAGTGCTTGGAGCAAAGAATGATACTGATGCAGCATTAATTATTTCTTTGACGGATGATGTTTTAGGCCGTGGCATTAAAGCCAATGAAAGTATCCCGGCAGTTGCTTCCATCATTGGAGGCAGCGGCGAAGGAC
>CAZHGK010000104.1:0-7088 GCA_964532095.1 uncultured Planctomycetales bacterium
GCTTCAAAGGATTTAAATTTACGGCATCTACACACGCGACATACTGAAGACGACCTTCGGTTTTTTTAATCTGAGACTGAATGATTCGAGCAATGACGGAAGATCTTCTCTCACCTTGTTTGATTAGCTGTTTGGCCAATTTCAAGCTTTGATACAAAACAACAGCTTGTTGACGATGCGCTACAGATAAAAACACATTGCGGGAACTCATTGCCAAACCATCTTTTTCCCGCGCTGTTGGCACAACGCGCACCTGGCAGGCAAAATTCAAATCACGCACCATGGCTTTAAGCACTGCGACTTGCTGGGCATCTTTTTGTCCAAGATATAAAACATCGGGGCTTACGATATTAAGCAATTTTGCAACGACCGTCGCTACCCCTTTAAAATGGCCTGGACGAAATTTGCCACACAAACCTTCGGTCAATTCATTTACGTCGACGTATGTCAAAAAGCTATTTGGATAAACGTCATTATCCGACGGAATAAAAACAATGTCAACATTTTCTTTACGCAACATTGTTAAATCACGACGAAGATCTCGCGGATACTTTGCCAAATCTTCTTTAGGACCAAACTGTTTGGGGTTTACGTAAATGCTTGTGACACACAGATCGCATTCACGCTTGGCCTGGCGCATCAGGTTCAAATGCCCTTCATGAAAATAGCCCATCGTCGGGACAAAGCCAATTTTCTTACCCTTTTGCCGGGCTTGAGCAATGATGCTACGCAAAGAAGCAATGGATTTAACGACTTGCATATGCAATCTCCTCATGCATATCTGGGGATATTTCTTTTAAAGGATGCATGACAAAACCACGCATGGCCATGCGGGGATGTGGAATAACAAGACGAGGACTAATCATTTTAATATCATCATAAAGTAAGATATCAATATCAATAATGCGCGGACCATTGAGCATTTTGCGCACGCGTCCTAGACGATGCTCAATATATAAAATAATTTCTAACAATTGTTCTGGAGAATAATCTGTTGAAACTTTAAGGACGGCGTTAAGGAATTGACCTTGGCCTGCTGGACCACCCACAGGCTCAGTTTCAATAATCGTAGAACTTCGGATCAGCTTAACCCCGTGAGATTTTAACAGCTTAATGGCTTGTTCTATAGCTGACTGACGATCCCCGAGATTTGAACCTAACGCCAAAAAAGCAATAGCCATGATTAAAGAATCTTGCCTAAACGGGTGACAGCCTGGTTGATGCGCTCAACAGGCACAGTGATAGCCATGCGCACATATCCCTCGCCGTGCTTACCAAAACCAACCCCAGGAGTAACGACAATATTCGCCTCGTCGAGGAATGCCTTGGCACATTCCATGGAGTCTTTATATTTTGACGGGATTTTGGCCCACACATAAAAAGCAGCTTTAGGAGGATCAATTTTCCAACCAATGGAACGCAAGCCATTGATTAAGGCATCGCGACGGGTTTGATATTCCTGACGCATATCTTCAATATCGCGCTGATCCATATTTAGAGCAGCAATGCCTGCATGTTGGATGGCATTAAACACCCCGGAATCACAATTGGATTTAACCTTAGCTAAGGCAGCCACCAATTTAGGGTTTCCACATGCCCAGCCCAAACGCCAGCCAGTCATATAATATGTTTTAGAGAAGGAATGAAATTCAATGGCAATATCCTTAGCTCCTGGAATTTCTAAAATACTAGGAGGCTTAATCCCATCGTAATAAACTTCCGAATAAGCTAGATCGGAAATAATAATAATGCCCTTACTCTTACAAACATCGACGAGTTTCTGATAAAACGCCTTATCGGCAACTGCAGAAATGGGATTATTCGGATAACACACACAAATAGCCTTGGCATTCTTGCTTTGTTCAATATCTTCAATCTTCGGTAAAAAATGATTAGACGCTTTTAAAGGCAGATATTCAATCTTGCCACCGGCAAAGATAATGGCCGCCTGATAGGCAGGATACGCTGGATCCGTTAACAAAACTTTATCGCCAGGATTGATAATGCCTAACGGCAAATGAGCAATGCCTTCCTTAGAACCAATTAAAGGATAAATTTCTGTTGTTGGATCTAAATCCACACTAAAACGATTCTTAAACCATTTGGCAATCTCAATGCGCAATTGAGGAACCCCTGCATCGAACGGATAGTGATGATTGTTCACATCCTCGACCGCTTTTTTCATGGCATCGATAATCACCTGATGGGTGCGTTGATCAGGATCCCCTACCCCTAAATTAATCACATCACGGCCTTCAGCCATGGCTGCACGTTTAGCTTTGTCAATTTCCACAAATAAATATGGAGGCAATGATTTTAAGCGATCAGAAAATTCAATATTAAATTCAGTTTCCACGGACATATCTCTCCTTATAAGCCTAAAACATCTTGTTAATGAGCACATGAGTTATGGAGCAATACCACATAACTCATATGTGCGAATTAATCCCGCCAACGGCGGGACATGTTATTTCAAATTTAGTACGTCCTGCATATCGTACAAACCCTTACTCTTCTTAGCTAAAAACTTTGCCGCAACCAATGACCCTTCGGCAAAAATATCGCGGGTCTTGGCATGATGATGGATGGATATTAAATCCACATCACTTTCAAATGTTATGGTGTGATCGCCAATCACTTCTCCTTCGCGGATTGATTCAATATCCTTAACCTTCGATTTAGAATATTGCTCTGCCACTTCAGCCATGGTCTTAGCAGTCCCCGACGGTGCATCTTTCTTATGCACATGATGGGTTTCTGTTAAACGCATGGTGTAATTCTTACCTGTAATTTGCGCAGCCTGACGGATTAAACCAAACACCACATTAACCCCCACCGACATATTCGATGAGAAGACAATACCGATTTTAGTAGAAGCTTTTTTAATTTGGGCAATTTGAGCGGCAGTTAATCCCGTTGTGCCGATCACCATATTTACACCCAATTTTTGACAAACCTTCAAATGCTCCATGGTAGCCTCAGGAGAGGTGAATTCAATAATCACCTGACTTCCCTTCACGGAATGAAAATCCATGCTTACTGGCAAATTACAAATTGTTTCTGGAACATCCATACGTTCTGGATTTTCCAAAAGCCCTGTAAGCTTAAACTCTTTATCATTTAAGGCCAAAGCTGTAATTCTTTGTCCCATGCGTCCGCAACATCCTGAAACAGCGAGTTTAATCATGGTTTTTATCCCTCTTTAGTTTGCGTAAAACCATCCCGAGCTCTATACAGATGCTTTCGTGAGCGAGGGATCTTTCAATAACCCGTAATTCTTTAACGCTTGTTTTAATTTAGCTAAATTAGCATCTTCCATTTCGCACATCGGCAAACGCATGGCGCTACTACATAATCCCATTAATGAAGCTGCAGTTTTCACAGGAATAGGATTGGTTTCAATAAATAAGGATTCAATTAGAGGAAGTAATTTGGCATTAATGCTTTCTGCCTTGGACATATCTTTTTTATTAAAAGCATTCACAACACCTGCCACATCTGCTGGCACAATATTAGAAGCCACTGAAATAATTCCCACCCCACCCATTTTAAGGATAGGTAAGGTTAAAGCATCATCACCGGAAATCAATAAGAAATCCTTGGGGCATAGTTCACGAATTTTCTTCATTTGCTCTAAATTTCCTGAAGCTTCCTTGACCCCTATAATATTTTTAATCCCAGCTAACTTGGCCATTAAATCAGGCTCAATGTTCTTGCCTGTTCGTCCGGCAATATTATACAAAATAATAGGAATATCAGCAGACTCACTGATAGCCTTGTAATGCAAATAAATTCCTTTATTCGTCGGTTTATTATAGTAAGGAGTGACAACAAGAACAGCGTCTGCACCAGCCTTTGCGGCATATTTCGCCATATGCACTGCTTCAGCCGTTGAATTAGAACCTGCACCTGCAATAACAGGAACTCGTTTAGCAACCGTCTCAACACAAACTTGAATCACCCGTTCATGTTCTTTTTCAGTCAATGTTGGGGATTCACCCGTAGTCCCACACGGAACTAGCCCATGAATACCTTGAGCAATTTGCCATTCGATCAACTTTTTATAAACAGTTTCATCGATCCCGGTTCCGCCAGAGGCGGATCCGCCACGATTTGTGGCGGAAAACGGGGTTACTAAAGCGGTAAATGCACCATGGAATTTCGTTCTATTCATCGTTCATCCTTGATAGAGATATTCGCCTTCACAAATCACATTCGCACTACCCTTTAACCACACGTCTGTGATGATACTGCCTTCCTTTAAATCAAATGTCACCTCTAACACTTCCCCACTTTTTGTCAACACGCGCATAGACGCATCATTCACATCTTTTACTTTTGGATTCATGCGCAAATATCCGACTAAGGCGCTAGCGACGGCTCCTGTTCCACAAGCTAAGGTTTCCGCTTCAACCCCACGCTCATATGTACGCACAGCCACCATATCCTTGCGACTTTGTTCAATAAAATTCACATTGGTCCCACGAGGCTTGAATTGATCGTGATTGCGGATTAATCGACCTAGCGAATTCACATCCACCTCAGATAAACCCTCGACAAAAATAATAGTATGCGGAACACCTGTATCAATATAGGAAGCATGCAGGGTTTGATCATTTACTTTTAAAACAAGATCAGCACGATAATCCTTTGGATTACTTAAACGTACCCGTACTAAATCACCTTCAATTTCCGCAAGGATTTGGCCAGCGCCAGTTTCCATACTAAACAGTTTATTCTCAGACATATGATTAGCACCAATATAGGCTGCCATGCAACGCGCCCCATTGCCGCACATTTCTGCTTCAGATCCGTCGGCATTAACAATGCGCATGCGGTAATCACTGGTTTGGGATTTTTCCAAAATTAAAACTCCGTCAGCCCCAACACCCATTTGGCGATGGCAGATTTTTTTGGTGAAATCGATATAATCCATGTTCGGTTGTGGTTCAATGACAATAAAATCATTACCTGCCCCAACCATTTTGATAAACGGAACTTTGATCACTTTCGCTCCTTGGCGTGATCATCCCGAGCCGCCCTAACGTTTGACCTTAGCGGCGAGGGATCATCATTTTAGAAACCCTGGGATTTTTTCCCCACGCATTAAGTCTTTAAAACTTTCGCGTTCTTTGACAACTTCAAATTTATTACCTTTGACCATCACTTCTGGCACACGGCCACGCACATTATAATTGCTAGACATCACATATCCATACGCACCAGCACTCATGATCGCTAATAACTCTCCTGTTTTCACTTGAGGCAACATTCGATCATGAGCAAAAAAATCTCCACTTTCACAAATTGGGCCAACCACATCCACCTTAAGCTTACCTGCCTTGGACTGACGCACAGGTGTAATTTCGTGATACGCATCATACAACATGGGCCGAATTAAATCATTCATCCCACCATCGACGATGACAAATTTCTTTACCCCATTGTCTTTAATATACAAAACCTTGGTGACAAAAATCCCGGCGTTACCCACAATAAAACGACCAGGCTCCATAATAATCTTTAAGCCGGTTTTCTTGAGGATTGGCAAAATCTTGGCTGCATAATCCGCTGCGGTTTGTGGCGTTTCATCTTTATACACTATCCCTAAACCACCGCCGATATCCAAATATTCAATATGAATACCTTCGCTACGCAATTGGTCAATAAAGGTTACTACCTTCTTAAGCGCCCCAACAAATGGCGCACCTTCGGTAATTTGTGAACCAATGTGAATATGGATCCCATTCACACGGACATTTTGATATTTGCTTTGAGATTTAAATATCTGCTTGGTGGTGCGCAAATCTATCCCAAACTTTTTCTTTAAAGAGCCTGTGGTAATATATTCATGCGTCGGCGCTGGCACATCAGGATTAATACGCAACGCAGCTTGAACAGTTTTGCCCATTTTCTTGGCAATGCGATTAATCTCTGCCAATTCAGGTTCGCTTTCCACATTAAAAAGCAAAATACCAGTTTTGATAGCAAAAGAAATCTCTTCTTCCGTCTTACCGACAGAGGCAAAGACAATCTTTTTAGGATCTGCGCATACGAGCAAGGCTTTTTTAAGTTCCCCGACAGAAACAATATCAATCCCTGCACCTAAATCGATTAGGCTTTTAACAATCGCTAAATTGCCATTGGCCTTCATGGCAAAACAAATCGTGGGATTTACATCCGCAAAAGCTTTTTGCAATTTGGTGAAATGGTCTGCAATCGTATTATAGCTATACAAATAAAACGGTGTCCCCACGGACTTAGCCACAGACGACACCTTTACATTCTCACAAAATAACTGGCCACTCTTAAATTTAAAGTCGTGCATTTTATTTGAGCTTCTTACTCCATAAGGTTAACTGTTGAGCAACTAAAACTGGATTCGTTGATCCCAGAGAAGATTTAATTTTAACAGACATTTGGGGATTGAAAAGTTTTTTTACATCCACGGTAAATGCTGGGGAAAAAGTTTTTAGCTCCTCTAGACTTAATAGAGATAACGCCTTCCCCTTATCTAAACAATCTTTAACCATCCTCCCTAAAATATCATGGGCATCGCGATAGGAAACACCTTTGGCAATTAAATATTCCATCACATCGACTGTAAAAAAAGACTCGTCATTGATTTTATCTGCCACAGATTGTTTTTTAACAGCCATATTACTAAACATCTTGGCCAATACATTAAGCATGGCCTCCGTTGTTTCAACAGTATCAAACAGCGGCGGCTTATCTAATTGTAAATCGCGATTATATGTTAATGGCAAACCTTTAAGCAATACTAAGATTTCAGTTAAATGCCCGAAGACCTTAGCTGTTGAACCACGTAAAAGCTCGGCAACATCAGGATTCTTCTTGTGAGGCATAATGGATGAACCCGTACAAAACGAAGAATCAATATCAATCAGATCAAACTCTTTGGTAGACCAAAGTACCAAGTCTTCGGCGATGCGAGAAATATGCATCGCTGACACAGCACAGGCGCTGATTAATTCCACAATAAAATCACGGTCACTAACAACGTCCATACTATCAGCTGCTGTTTGAGCAAAGCCTAATAATTTCGTCACATAGGCACGATCTGTTTT
>CAZHGK010000105.1:0-6979 GCA_964532095.1 uncultured Planctomycetales bacterium
CTCGATCTTTGGATTATGCCTGGCACGTTCCTGCATCACCTTGGATGCACGTAATTCGTCCCGACGGACTATCATCAATACTTTAGAGGCGAATTTTGTTAAGAAGCTCGCTTCTTCAACCGCCGAATCACCACCTCCCACGCCTGCCAAGACCTTGGTGCGGAAAAACGGTAGCGCCCCATCGCAGACAGCACAGGCAGAAATTCCTTTTTGCCATAAACGGTCTTCACCTGGCAAATTCATTCTTTTCGCAGTTGCACCTGTGGCAATAATCAAAGCCTTGGTTTCATAGGTTAAAGAGCCCACCACCACTTTCAATGGCGATTTAGACAAGTCCACAGCATCCACCGTCTCAGTAATAATACGTGTGCCGCAGTGCTCCGATTGCTGACGCATTAAATTCATAAGCTCAGGCCCCATAATACCCTTAAAGCCTGGAAAATTTTCTACTTCTGTCGTCGTGGTTAACTGACCGCCCGCGGCAACACCTGCTGCAAACTGTCCTTCAAACATCAAAGGTTTTAAATTTGCCCGTGCTGCATAAATCGCCGCTGTGTGTCCAGCAGGGCCAGAACCAATAATGATCAAATTTTCCATATGCTTCTCCTAAAAATAAAATGACAGGGCGGGATTTTATTCCCGCCCTTTGGATGCCGTATGACAAATAGACACAGGTATTAAATATTAAAAGCGTCTAAGATCTTCGAGCGGTCTTTTTGGGGCGCCTTCTTGACTAAATCATGCAGAATCACATCATAACGCGGTTTATTTTTATTTTGGAAAAACAAACCAAAATAGCGACGTTCTGCTGCCCCTAATTCAAATGCTTTGGCCAAATTCGTCGGATCATGTTCAATAACCTCGGTTTTTTCAGCAATACGACGGTCTGGCTCAATCCCATTGGCATGCTTTAAAAAAGAAAACCAAGTGGATGTTTTATGATCAAAATTATTCGGATCAAAATGCGGGCAGCGTTGAGAAATATGCACAAAGGCAAAACCAGGATGGTCAAAAGCAGCCTTTAATGTATTCGTCAAATGGTCCGGCACCCAATCAGCAGTTGAGGCCACAAACGAAGCCCCTAACCCTAACGCCACCGTAATGGGATTTAATGGATTTAAATAACTTCCCTGTGGTTGGGTATTCGTCGGATGATCTTTACGCGTCGTCGGTGATGTTTGATTCTTTGTTAACGCATACACTTCATTGTCATACATCATAAACACGCATTTAAAATTCTTATTAATGCCGTGCATCAAATGGTTACCGCCGATACTTAACGCATCCCCATCCCCTGCATGGACAAATAAATTCAAATCAGGACGGGCTAAGGCCAACCCTGTGGCCACTGTAATCGGACGGCCATGGATGGAGTGCACCCCATAGGTATTAAAATAATTTGGTGCGCGACCAGAACAGCCAATTCCCGAAACATTCACCGTCATCGCCGGCAGCAACTGACGATCGACGATAAAACGCTTGAGTCCCATAATAATCCCAAAATCGCCGCAACCAGCGCACCAACGGGGATTTTCTGTATGCAAATCTTTAATCGCAATCGGCACATTGCCCGGTTGTTGCGCAATAGTTTCTGTTGTCATTTTAAGACCTCCTTAATGCGATCCACAATGATCTTCGGACGAATAGGACGTCCTGTTGCCTCTGACATCATTGATTGCACATCAACCAATGTTTCACTGCGCAGCATTAATGCCAATGGTGATGGTTTGAGCTCATCCCCATACGCCATTTCAACAGTGACAACCTTCTTAAAACGCTTAAATACATCCTTAAGCATTAATGGCAAGGGGTAGACAATACGTAAATGCATCCCCGAAACCTTAAGACCTTCTTTATTGGCAACACCGATTGCTTCTTCGATGGCTCCACGGCTGCTGCCCCAACCAACAATCAATAAATCATTGGTCTCAGCGCCAAACATTTCAGGAGTGGTCAATGCCCGACGGACATGGTGCACTTTTTCATTACGCACCTTATGGCCGCGATGATTGGTCCCAGAGAAATAATTAACCTTGCCTTGTGGGTCGGAATTTAAACCTGTGACCCGACGCATCCCACCTTCCGTACCAGGAATTGTTTGGGACAAGCGCACCATTTCAATATCTTTAGGCAAACGTTTAATACGAAAACGTTCCAGGATGAAATCAGGAATTTCATCCACATGATTCATTTGCACAACTTTTGGTTTGGTGATGACCTTGTAACTATTGGCTGTTTGGAAATCACTCATGATAAATACAGGCAAGCGCAATTTCTCTGCTAAATAGCGAGCCATGTGCGGCGCATAAAAACAGTCGATGACATTAGAAACACTGACGACAATTTTTGTATAATCCCCATGGCTACCAAAAATAACGGCGGGAAGATCAGATTGTTCTGTTTTCGTCGGCATCCCCGTCGAAGGGCCGGAACGCTGCACATCTAAAACAATTAGCGGGATTTCTGCTGCTTGCGAATACCCGATGAATTCTTGTTTTAAAGAAAGACCTGGACCTGATGTACCAGTTATCGACGGCACCCCGCCATAGTACGCACCCACGGCTGCACCAATCGCCGCTATCTCATCTTCAGCTTGGTGGACCATTCCACCGTATGATGGAAAAACTTTAGCTAAATTATGCATAACCGATGTGGCCGGTGTAATGGGATAGCCGGAAAATAATTTAATCCCAGCATCGATAATCCCCATACTCAATGAACTATTTCCGTCGATGAGAATCTTTTCACCTTGACGCGGCGTGGAATCAACCTGATAGCGGAAGAAAACTTTTTCCTTCGCCAGCACATACCCATTATGGTAAAGCGTAATATTTTTCTCAAAAACTTCCGGCTTGAGTTTCTTACCGAAAGTGTTTTCAATTTCCTTTTTGACAATTTCCTCGTCCATGTTGTAAATGTAGCTTAACATGCCCAGGTAAAACATGTTCTGCCCTTTACCACCTAATTCCTTAATAATATTCTTAGACACATCGTCTGTTTCAAAAGGAATAACGCTTAAGCCTTCCTTGGTGCAACGCTTAAGGACCATTTCATAGGAATCCGGATTATTTTCACGGTCTCCCATATCCAATAAAATGCGGCACTTGGTATTGTGCTCATCATCTTCTAGACGACGATCTAAAACGATTTCATGGGAGGCTAAAATTAAATCCGTGTCATTACCGATATTAGTGACATCAAAATCTGCTAATCGGATAATAACACCCGATAATGCTGGACGTGTGCGTGCTGGCGGCGAGATTTCTGCAGGGATCATGGGCTCGACATAAACGTATTTTCCCATAGCCACAAATGCCTGAAGCAAAATATCCCCGGCTTTTTGGGCTCCAAAACCAGCGTCCATCAGGAGTTCAAAACGTGTTACTGGATGTTTCTCAACAGACATATACCCTACCTCTTATGTTTTTATTTAAGAAAAATGGTGAGTAGCTAAATTTTTATTACTATAGCATTGCCAAGGGGTTTGGCAAGGGAAAACGAACAAAATCTAGCTACAAGCGGGCATACCTGCCACAGAGGCAGGCCTGCCTACCGACAGGTAGGGCGCAATTCTTTGAGGGATTTAAGAAGCACCTTGACGTCCCCATGATCGCAAACGTCTTCGGCTTGTTCTTGGGCAAGCAATTCATCTAAATTCTGTTCCGATAAAATTTCAAAACCAGCATCGGCAATCATCCGCAGGGTGCGGCCATTCGTAGCACCCTTTGCATTTAAATAACCTTGCAGGAACAAGGAATTTGCAGGATACAGAGCCATTACTTCAAGAGAACGTAAATGCAATTCCCGACCAGCAGCTACCCTAACCTCAGCTTGAGGATTTAAAAAACGAAACAAACACAAAACCCTTAAACAATAGTTTGGGGTCAAACCAAAGTCTTTTGCTAATTGATTCCCTTCAATAGGGACCATTAAGTTTACAGGAATAGATTCTGCTTTTAATTCCCTTAAACGTTTGGCGACATCAATAACATCGGCATCAACTTCGCCCATACCGACGATCATGCCGGAACATAATTTAATCCCCGCCTGACGCGCAGCAAACAATGTATTTAAGCGATCTGTAAAGGTATGTGTGGTGCAAATATTTGGATAATGAGATTCTGAAGTGTTTAAATTATGATTTAACCGGTCAAGGCCAGCTTGTTTTAATGCCACAGCTCCGTCGGGCGTGACAAATCCGGTAGAAACACAAATTTCTTTACCGGGAAATTCTTCCTTAATTGAAGCAATCACCCTCTTTAAACGATCGATGCGGCTTTGCGAAGCGCCTCGCCCTGCAAACACCATGCAATAACATGAAGCCCCCTTGCCATAGGCCTGACGGGCTTCAGCTAATATCTCGTCGTCATTTTTAATCCCGTATTCTTCAATATCCGCCTTGGATGTTTTTGCCTGGGCACAATAATGGCAATCTTCCTGGCAATGGCCGTTCTGGGCATTATTTAAAATATGCACACGCACGGTTTTGCCGTGATAAGTTTTACGCACCTGGTAGGCCGCATCTAATAACGGTAACAATTCTACCGACGGGTCGGATAATATCTGGCGACAGATTTCATCGCTGATAAGCTCTCCGTTTAAACTGGCTGCAGTTAAAGATTGGTAAAATGTTGGATTCATATAAGCGGGCATTCTAGTACAAAGCCATAACAAGCGCAATGGAATTTCTACTCGGACAAGCGAATCACAATCCCCTTTCGTCGGGCGCGAGTGTAGGCATTTGCTAGTAAGCGCAAGAAAATAATTAAATACACAAGCGACAAGGCGAATCCTGTTAGCAACGGGAATGATGTATGCGCCTTAAAGCCATAGGCTTGACGGAAAAACTCCAAAAAATGCGTAATCGGCACGATCATCGCTAATTTCTGAAAAAATGGTGGCAAGACATCAATAGGATAATAAATGCCGCATAAAATCATAAATAAATGCGCAAACATCCAGGCCGTAATTTCCACCTTCTGCCCAAAAGATAAAATTAAAATATTAACCATAATCCCTAAAATCAGCCCGCAGCTAAAAAGTCCCAATAAAAATACCACAGTCGTCACTGGGCCTGGCAAATGAAAACCAAACCCTATGGTTCCTGCCAAGGCTAACAGGGCAAACGCAGCAAGGCTTCGCACAATACCTGCCACCCATGTGCCCGCCACCCCCTCACTAACACCGACGGGAGTCAGCAAGGTATGTTTTAAACTTTTTGACCACAATTCATAAAGCACGGTGTAGCCCACGTCCAATTGGGCAATTTGCAAAACTCCGGCAGCGAGAGCCCCCGTCATGATAAAACTAAACATATTATTTTCTAAATGCATAAAATTCGACATCAAGCCGATGGAAACCAAACTGATCATGGGCCAGAAAAACACATCGGTCATCACAAATAAATTTCGTATGGCAAAAATAAAACTGCGGTAGGTAAAAGCAAAGGCCCGATTAAACCATCCTGCAATTCCAGTCTTGGCAGGCAGCGGTAAAATTTTGGTAGCACCAACACTTAAAGCTTGTTGGGGCTCCTGGGGCCCTGATGTTTGCGCCGCTAACTGGATGAACACCTGCTCTAAATCATCCGTATGATGCAAACGCTTTAATTCATCGACGGAAGAAAGCTTCATAATGCTTCCGCTTTTAATAAAGGCGACCCGATGGCACATCGCCTCTACCTCATCCATATTGTGGCTTGTTAAAAGCACCGTGACCTTGCGTTCTTTTAAAACTTCCAAAACAATCTGGCGGGTTTTTAATGCCACATCCGGATCCAGACCAATAGTCGGTTCATCTAAAAATAAAATCTTGGGATCATTAATCAATGATTTCGCCAGCGATAGGCGTTGTTTTGTTCCGGAAGATAATTCATCAAACCTGCGTCGGGCAAAAGAATTTAGAAAAAACAACGCCATCACCTCATCGACCTTGCGCTGCAATCGTAAACCCGATAAACCATAAAGCCGGCCGTAGAATTTTAAATTCTCTTCCACCGTTAAACTAAAGGCATAATTGGGATACCCAGAAGACATATTAATCCAACGGCGAATCACATTGAAATTCTCAGGAACGGAGGGCAGGCCAAAGATTTCTATTTGCCCAGAATCAGGCAATAATAAGGTTGATAGGGTGTTTAAACAGGTGGTTTTCCCTGCCCCATTGGGGCCTAAAATCCCTAAAACCTCCCCTTCCGTAGCCTCCAGACTTAAACCGTCTAAGGCATGGATAAATTCACCCTTATTCTGGGAATCTTTATATTTTTTACGTAAATTACGTGCTGCCAGGACTATAGGAGCACTGCTTTCTGGGCTATTCATGGGGCTTATTATAGCGAATTAATCCTCTTAAGCCACAAAGATTTACACATATATTAAATATTTAAAAACCTTGCTTTTCCCCCCATTTGGGGTATGCTTTAAGCATGAACAAACAGCCGCATAGTTTCCACATTCCGGTCATGGGCACTGGCTTTTCTATTGACACCCCCATTAAGGTGGCGCGCTACGGGATTTCGTCTGTTATTTCCCTGGTGGACGATACCTTAATTGAACAAATGCGCAAGATTTACAGCGAAAAAGAAGGCGAACCCTATACCGCAATTACCAAATACGAGGAAGATTACCGCGCTCGCCGTATTACCGCGTATTTAGATTTGGTTAACCGTATTGTTCAACGCCAATTCCATCATTTAAAATATTCCCCCTTTGAACCAAATAGCGAAATTACCAAGTATTTCGAACTTTTAGACGACGCCTCTGATCTTAAGAAAAAATACCAAGAAATGCTGGCAACAGCAGATTCTAACCAGAAAAAAGATTTACAAGATCAATTACGCCAGTTGATCCGTCCCGGCGATATTAATGTTAATATCATGACCAAGCTTGACCGTGACGCCTATGATTCTTCCAACAATAAAATGGCCCCGGAATTTTCGGATGCCTCATCTGCCCTGCGCGGTTATGCGCAAAGCCCTCTT
>CAZHGK010000106.1:0-3987 GCA_964532095.1 uncultured Planctomycetales bacterium
CTGAATGTCTCAAGGATGGTTTTTATACATTATTGAATGTAGGACAGGAGAGCTTTATACAGGCATAGCAGAAGATGTAGAAAAAAGAGTAGAGTTGCATAATAAGGGTAGGGCTTGCAGATATACAAAGTTTCGTCATCCAGTACGATTAATTTATAGTGAATTTTGTAATGATCATTTGAGTGCACGAAGGCGAGAGCGTGAAGTTAAGAAGTTTTCTAAGGCAAAAAAGTTAGCTTTAATTTGAAGATGAGAGATTTGTATAATTTGAGACCTCTCACCCCAAAATCGGGGTTCGAGGTCCAAAAAATTACAAAGTAATTTTTTGGAGAGGTGGCAGAGTGGTCGAATGCGGCGGTCTCGAAAACCGTTGCCTGGGGTAACTCGGGTCGAGAGTTCGAATCTCTCCCTCTCCGCCATATAAAAGGAATATTATGAAAACAAAAAACACATCCATTATCCTTTTTATTTGTTTAATCGTCGCTGCGATCAGCATTGTATTTTATAAAAAGATTAGCCAGCAAAGAGCAGTGGCTACCTCAGAAATGCGCCAAGTTATGGGAATTATGATGACAGATTTCCGTCAAGGAAGCTCAATCTCTGTTAGAGGTGTAGCAGCCAATGGAGAGTGGACATCACGGATATTCTTTGAATCTCAACCTGCTGCACGTTTTTCTTATACGATTGCTGGAAAAGACAATCCGCGCCTTTACCGTCAAGGGCCTGATGGGCGTTTTATTGCCGACCAGATTGAAGATTTCAAAATTCGCCGTTTTAAAGAAGACCCAGCCGTATTTGAAGTGAATTTGAAAACTCATGGCCTATGGCCGGTCACATCCCACTTTAAAGTACGCATGTCCAGTTGATCTATGAATATCCATGATGCGTGGGGTAAAGCCCTGAAAGAAACTGAAATCATCCGTTCCCGTGTCCAAAGCCTGCATACCTTTGACACTACGCATGTGCCGTATATTTTATTATGCGCCTCATCCATTAACGAGGGAGATACTGTTGTCCGTCAGGGTGAGGTTATCATTGATAAGCCGTCTTTAATTTTGCCACCGAATATCCCGCAATTTGAAGGTTTTGAATTTGAACAGAAAAAGGAAATCGACCATGAGGCAATGGTTAATTTCTTATTAGTCCGTGGGGTATCTTTTCCGTCGCTCAAATATGATAATAAAACCCATCTTTTGGAAGTCTACGAAGGGGATGTTTCCAAAGCTATTCAATTTTATGGCGAACGCCTGACCCGTGAAGAAAATACAAATACCGGTTTAATTGTTGGATGTGAAGATGTTTGGCAATTATCGCTGGTTATTTTTATTTGTTCGCAAATTGCCAGAAACAGCAGTATGGATATCAAGCGTTTGTTCGAAGATTACCGTCGTCGGTATAATTAATGAAGAACATATTCCTGACTATCGCTTTTATCCTTTTAGCCACCAATCCTTGCCTGGCGCAAAATTCAAATTCTGTTTATAAAGAAGTTTTAGACAATGGGTTAACGGTTTTAATCCAACCGATGTCCACCAGCCAAACCGTGTCTTTGGACGCCTATTTTAAAACAGGCTCAGCTACCGAAGGGGAATACCTAGGGACAGGCATATCGCATTTTATTGAGCATATGCTTTTTAAAGGAACGGCTCGTCGGCCAGTGGGGGCTATTTCTCAAGAAGTGAAAGATTTGGGCGGGCGGATTAATGCATCAACCTCGTTTGATTATACGGTGTTTACCCTTGATGTGCCGTCTGATAAATTTGATCAAGCCTTGGATATTATCAGTGATATGACGACGAATGCGCTTATTGATCCTGAAGAAATGAATAAGGAGCGTACGGTCATTCATGGGGAAATGAGATTGTATAATGACCGTCCAGAACGGAAAATATCGGATATGGTGTTTCAAACGGTTTATACCAAACATCCTTATCGTCATCCGATTATTGGATATTTGCCATTATTCGATGCTTTAACGCGGGAAGATTTGTGGAAGTATTATCAATCCCGTTATACGCCTTACAATATGGTATTCTCCGTCGCTGGTCCTGTTGATCCAGCTGTCATTATCTCTAAGATCAAAGAAGCATTTAAGAATTTTAAACCACGACCTCTAGTCGATCGGGTGTTGCCTCAAGAGCCGCCGCAAATTAATAGCCAGTTTCGGGAAGATTATTACACAACGCCTTTGACCCGTATTTCCATTGATTATCCAACGGTCTCTGCAAACCATCCGGACGTTTTTGCTTTAGATGTTTTGGCTATGGCCTTAGGCCAAGGATCAAGTTCACGTCTGATCAATGCTCTTTATTTAAAAAAGAGATTGGTTGAAAGCATCGATGCGTCTAATTTTACCCCGCAAGATAAAGGTCTTTTTGAAATCGAAGCTACCCTTAAAGATGCTTCTGTCGATGAAGTTCTCAAAGAGGTGATTAAGCAAATTGACTTAATTAAAAATAAAGGTCTTACCAATGCCGAATTGGAAAAAACAAAACGCCAGGTTTTGGTTAATAATGTCATCGCCAATCAAACTGCACCATCCATTGCCATGCGTGCTGCCACCGACGAGGCTATTACAGGGGACGCCTTATTTTCGGAAAAATATGTACAGGCGATCAAGAAGGTCAGCAATGCGGATATCATCCGTGTTGTTCGTCAGTATTTAGTTGAATCGTCGCGTTCTGTGCTGGTACTTAAACCTTTGGAAGCAAAACCCAAATCTAGTGCATTAACGTCGCAGGATTTCCAACCGCATGTGGAAAAGATTGTTTTGGATAACGGCATTGTTGTTTTATTAAAACCAGACCCGTCGGTGGGTGTTGTGAATATCAATGCGGTTATGCAATCCGGCAGCAGGGTAGACCCCCCCGAATTAAGCGGTTTAGCCCGTATAACCGGAGGGGTGTGGGGCCAGGCTACACAAGGGCGTTCTCGAGAAAGAATGATTAAGCAATTAGATGAACGTGGCATTAGCGGGGGAACCTATGCAGGGCGTAATAGTATGGGTTTTGGGATGAATTTCTTAAGCGATGATCTGGATTTTGTGCTTGGGTTAATGGTGGATGTTTTTAAAAGGCCAGCATTTGCTGATCGAGAAATTGAACAGTATAGAAAAAGCATGATCACATCTATTGAATCAAGAGATGATGATATTCGACAGGCAGTGGAATTAAAATTAATGGAAACTATTTTTAAGACCCATCCGTTGCGTCTAGATGCTGGTGGTGAAATTAATACCGTTAAAGCGATCACTCGCAAAGACATGGTTAATTTTTATAAGCAGTATTTGTATGGGTCGAATTTAGTCATTGCCGTTGCTGGTCATTTTAACCGTGAACATGTGCTTGGTTTCTTAAAGAAGGAATTTGCCTTTATTCCCAAAGGGCAGGTGAATATTCCTCAATTTAGCGAGCAGCCTCCAGAAGCGTTAAGGGTTAAGGAGCTTGATTTATCCAAGGAGCAAAGCATGTTGATGATGGGCTTTCAGGCGCCGTCGATGACAAATCCTGACCGCTGGGCCATGGAAATTATTAACGCTGTATTTGGGGCGCCACTCAATGGGCGTTTGTTTGTGAAAGTGCGTGATCAATTAGGCAAGGCGTATACATTAGGGGCAAATTACACGCCGACGATTGACACTGGAACAATGACGTTTAATATTTTAACAACTAAAAATAAAATGCCTGATGTGCGTAAAATTCTTGAAGAGGAATTAACCAATCTTATCCATCAGGGTATTACAGAAAAAGAATTGGCCAGCGCCAAGAATTATATCAATGGTACGTTTAAGATGAATTTATCAACGCCCGGAGCATTTTCATATACATGCAGCTTTAATGAATTGTATGGCTTGGGATATGACTTTCATGAGCGTTACGCAAAAATGATTGATGCAGTAACCTTAGAAGATGTGCGTCGAGTGGCAGGACAGTATTTGGCTTTGTCCAAGGGCGCTGTCGTCGTCGCTTTAGGCAAGAAAAATATTGA
>CAZHGK010000106.1:3997-6977 GCA_964532095.1 uncultured Planctomycetales bacterium
AATGCGAGTAGAATAACACCTATTATGAGTCAAGATCATATATTGGAAGTTGAGCTTGCCCTTTTACCTAAATTAAAAGGTAAACTTGGGCTAATGCAGCCATTGGCAGACCGCCAAGAGTTGGTGTCTTTAGCCTTAGACGAGCTTATAAAAGACAACAGCCAGTTTGCCAATCTATTTTCTAACCCTTCAACAAAACATAATTTTATCAAAGATTTTCTTTCCTACGGCGTGATTGAAGAATTGCTCTGCGACGCTGAAGTGGAAGATATTATCATCAATTCCTTAAAACCAATTTATATCCATCATGCCCGTAAAGGGTTTATTGTCACGGATAAGAAATTCCATTCTCATAAACAGCTAGAAGTGTTCATCCAAAAGCTTGTTATTTTTTCTGGTCGAAGTGGCTATCATAAAATTGCTAATTTGGAATTGGCGAATTTAGGTGGCCGCGTCAACATTATCGATACACCATTAGGGCCACAGCTAACAATCACCAAGGCCAAGGTTGATCCGCTAAGTATCATTGATTTAATAAAGCGTGGCGGTTTAAGTTACGAGGTGGCAGGGCAATTATGGCTTTATATGGAAGGGCTTTCCTTGCGTCCAGCCAATATCATTATCGCCGGTGGGCCAGGGACGGGAAAAACCACCTTATTAAATGCCTTGTTAAGCTTTGTTCCGTCGAAAGACCGCATGGTGGTTATTGAAGATACCCTGGAATTAAATACATTTTTAGAAGATAGCTGCTCTCGTTTGGAAACAGATGAGGAATTGACCTTGTCCATGCTTGTTAGAAACAGTTTGCGCATGCGCCCGGAGCGGGTGATCGTCGGTGAAGTCAGGGGCGAAGAAGCGCGCGACATGGTGACTGCGGTTAATATCGGGAAATACTGCATGGGCACTATTCATGCCTTAAGTGCGCGCGAGGCGATTATGCGTTTGCATAATGAACCGATGAACGTGCCGGAAGTTTTAATTAATCTAATCGATGTATTTGTCATTCTTAAGCGCTATCATGTCGACGGGAAATTATTCCGTGTGGTGGAAGAAGTTTCAGAAACCAGCGGGATGGAAAATACCAAGGTTTTGTTGTCCCAGGTTTTTAAATATAATTACGACCAGAAACGGGTGATGCCGGTTTCTCCGAGCACGGTGTATCGGGACCGTTTGGCTTTAGAAACAGGAGTAACGCCACGGGATATTATAAATGAGACGTGGATCCGAGCGGTGGTGTTAAAAACATTGGCTGATAAAGGCGTGCACACCATGAAGGAAGTTTCCGCATTTTGTCGGTATTATTCCGACAATCCTGCTGATGCGATGGCCCGTATTGGTTTAGACCGTCAGCGTCTGTTAAAGGAAGCAAGTCGATAATCCTGCTGGACATGGATGTGTAATTTTGCTATAAGTATAGCTTCATTTTGCGCCTGTAGCTCAACTGGATAGAGCATCAGTCTACGGAACTGAGGGTTACAAGTTCGACTCTTGTCAGGCGCGTTTTTTTATATATGCCTCCAAAATTCCAACCTACAGATTCTTTAAATATCATTTCTGGCATATCGACTGAATTAGATGCGCCGTTGCGTTCATTATCAGCGACTACCCAAAAATTGATTAATGATTATAAGTCCAGGGACTTTGAATACATTTCCTACAAAGATTTCAAGAAAATCATCAGCACATTAGAGCAAATCAATCGTCAAATTAATCGTTGTTCCCAGACGACGACAAAAATTATTAATTTACGTCCAGCCTTAACTAAGATGCAGTCCTGTGATATTAACAAGGTGGTTCGTGATATCGGGGCTTTGTTAGATCAGCAATTGAGTTTACATAAAATTAAATTGCAAAAGAAATTAACAGCTAATTTGGGCAATGTGCGTTTAGGGGCTGTGGAATGCGACCAGATTGTCCATAATGTGGTGATCAACGCTATCCAAGCCATGCCTGGCGGTGGGATAGTTAAGATTTCGACGCAGAATGATAAGAATCCTGCGTTTGTACGTCTGACAATTGCGGATAACGGGGTAGGGATTACCCCGGATCATTTAGAGAAAGTATTTGAGCCTTTCTTTACCACGCATGAGCAGGGGGTTGATAAAAGTGTAGGGCTTGGCCTTTCCATTGTACGTTCTATTGTGACTGCTGTCGGTGGTACTATTCAGATTAATAGTTCCCTGCGTCGTGGGACAGAGGTGGTTATAACCCTGCCAAAGTCTTGATATTCCATGATTAATCTTGATGAAATTTTTATGAAAGAGGCGCTGCGCCAAGCGCAGGTAGCCGCTGCCGCCGATGAGGTGCCTATTGGGGCTGTGATCGCCTATCAGGGCAAGATCATTGCCAAAGCGCACAATCAGGTGGAAACTTTAAAAGATCCGACGGCGCATGCAGAAATGATTGCCATTACCCAGGCGACGAATTATTTGGCATCGAAGTGGTTGCAGGATTGTACCCTCTATGTTACAATCGAGCCCTGTTCGATGTGCGCCGGGGCCTTGGTTTTAGCTCGTCTGGGACGCTTGTGTTTTGGGGCCCAGGAACCAAAAACCGGGGCATGTGGTTCGGTAATCAATTTAGTAAACCATGAAAAACTAAATCATCGCCTGGAAGTTAAAGAAGGTATTATGGCGGTTGAGTGTGGTGGGATTGTTAGTGAGTTCTTTAAGAAGAAACGCCGAAGCGCCGAAGGCGCGAAGGTCTCGAGGAGCAAAAGCGACGAGAGATATATTTGAGATCCTTCACCTAATGTAGGGCTCAGGATCCAAAATTTAGAATAGATTATTAAGATCCCTCACCTTAAGTTGGGTTCGGGATCCAAAAAATCTTTGATTTTTTGGAGAGGTGGCAGAGTGGCCGATTGCAAGTGACTGCTAATCACTTGACCGGGAAACTGGTCCCAGGGTTCGAATCCCTGCCTCTCCGCCAGTTTTTAGGTGAACCCTTCCGACGAGAGCTATAGCCAGTTATGGCTCTC
>CAZHGK010000107.1:0-6926 GCA_964532095.1 uncultured Planctomycetales bacterium
CGTGGTGTTGTTATGAACCCGGTCGACCATCCACACGGTGGTGGTGAAGGTAAGGCTCCTCAAGGGAATCCTCATCCGGTGACCCCATGGGGTAAACCAACCAAAGGTGCTAAGACCCGTAAACGCAGAAAATACTCTGATCAATTTATCGTCAGAAGAAGGACCAAGTAATATGTCACGTTCAATTAAAAAAGGTGCATACGTCGAAGATTCTTTATTACGCCGTTTTAAGAAATCAGTCGCTAGCGGAACACGCCAGCCTATTAAAACATGGTCACGCCGTTCAACAATTGTGCCTGACTTTGTTGGTTATCAATTTGCAGTTCACGATGGCCGTAAACACGTACCTGTGTTTATTACGGAAAACATGGTTGGTTTAAAATTAGGTGATTTCGTTCCTACCCGTACATTTAAGCAACATGGCGGTGTTAAGGCTAAGAAATCCATGCAGAAGAAATAATCTTGACGTAACGTCAAGATTATCCCGAGCCTTAGAAGCGAGGGATCTATTTTAAGGAAAGTATATGATCGCCAAAGCCCAAGCAAAATTTTTACGTGCCTCATCTATGAAAGTCCGTCAAGTGATCGATGTGATCCGTGGCAAAGACATAGCGACAAGCCAAGCTATTTTATCTCAAGTCAACAAAGGTTCTGTTGATTTGGTTAAGAAAGTTTTGGATTCTGCGGTGAGTAATGCCAAACAACGCGGCATTGCAGAAGAACAATTATTCATTTCTCGCATCAGCGCAGATCACGGCGGTGCTTGGAAGCGTTATCGTGCAGCATCATTCGGGCGTGCAACACCAATTTTACGCCGGACAACCCATTTAACCATTGAATTAGACGTAAAGTCATAACCTAGGAGCAACTGTGGGACAAAAAGTTCATCCATTAGCATTAAGACTCGGATACACAAAAAATTGGCGTAGCCTTTGGTTTGCGGAACGTAGGGATTTCTCCAGAAGTATCAAGGAAGATTTTCACATCCGTAAGTTCATCCGCGCCAAATTTGTCCAAGCAGCAGTTTCTACCATTGTTATTGAACGTTTAGCTGAACAAATTAAAGTTCGTATCCATACTGCTCGTCCAGGTGTCATCATTGGTCGTCGTGGCGCTGATATTGATCGTTTACGTGCTGAACTCAAAGAGATTACTAAAAAGGATATGGACAAAATTGTCATCGACATTCAGGAAATTAAAAATCCTAATTGTGATGCCCAATTGGTTGCCCAATCTGTTTGTTTCCAATTAGAGAAACGCGTGGCATTCCGTCGTGTGATGAAGCGTGCGATTGAGCAAGCAAGAATGTCTGGAGCAAAAGGGATTAAAATCCGTTGCGCTGGCCGCTTAGGTGGAGCAGAAATGGCCCGTACTGAAAAATATCATGAAGGCAAGGTTCCTTTACAAACATTGCGTGCGGATATTGATTATGGATTTGCAGAAGCTTTAACCACCTATGGTTTATTAGGCGTTAAGGTTTGGATTTATAAAGGCGATGTGATTAAAGATCAAGAAGAAATTGAAGCTAAGGCTGCAGCTGCCGTCGGACAAACAGATGAAGTTAAAGTCGAAGCTGTAGAAGCTTAATATAGAAAAACTGAGGTTTATTTATGTTGTTAATGCCAAAACGTGTCAAATTTCGTAAAAGTCAAAAAGGGAAAACCCGTGGGATTGCGACCAAAGGTGCATCGATGCATTTTGGTGAATTCGGTTTGAAGGCTTTGGAAAATGGTTTTGTACCCGCCCGTCAAATTGAAGCTTCTCGCGTTGTAGTTGCCCGTAAATTGCGTGGATCTGGTAAATTGTATATCAGCGCCTTCCCGCACAAATCCATCACCAAAAAACCTGCGGAAACACGTATGGGTAAGGGGAAAGGTGAATTGGACCATTGGGTAGCGGTTGTTAAACGTGGAAAAATTTTATTTGAAATCGGCGGTATTCCTGAAGATTTCGCCAAGCAAGTATTACGTTTAGTGGCGTTTAAATTGTCCGTGAAAACAAAATTCGTCACACGTGGCGGACATTAATAGTTAGAGGGTAAGATGAAAACTAAAGAATTTAAGAATTTAACTGATGAAGATTTGCAAGCCAAAGAAAAAGAGATCAAAAAGCAATTATTTGAACTTGAGTCCCAGCGGCACATGGGACGCGTGGAAAAGCCCGCGAATTTCCGTAATTTAAGACGGGATGTTGCCCGCATTTTAACGTTGCTAAACGAGAGAAAGAACAATGGAAAAAAGAATTAATCGCCGCCGTTATTTGACCGGTACAGTTGTCAGTGACAAGATGGATAAGACCCGTGTTGTCCAGGTCGTCCAGATTGGTAAACACAGCAAATACCAAAAATCCGTGCGTAGTTTTGCCCGTTACAAGGCACATGATGAACAAAATGCTACAAAAACCGGCGATGTGGTGCGTATGATGGAATCACGCCCTATTTCCAAAGATAAACGTTGGGTCATCCGTGAAGTTGTGGGAGCCAAAACGGCATAATAAAAGGATCAAACTATGATTCAATTAAAATCCATTTTAGATGTTGCTGATAATACTGGGGCCCGCAAAGCTTCGTTAATCGGTGTTTTAAAAGCCAAAGGTAAAATGTGGGCGCAGGTCGGGGATATTGTGAAAGTCAATATCAAGGAAAGTACTCCTGATGCTGCTGTCAAAAAAGGCTCCATGGCCAAAGGCATTGTGGTACGTACTAAAAAGGCAATTCGTCGCCAAGATGGGACCTATGTGCGTTTTGATAATAACGCCGTTGTTATTATCGACGATGCTGGTAATCCAAAGGGCACCCGTGTGTTTGGCCCAGTGGCGCGCGAATTACGTAATATGGAATACATGAAAATTATTTCTTTAGCCCCAGAGGTGGTTTAATTATGTTGCGCATCCGTAAAGACGATACAGTGATCATCAGATCAGGTAAAGATAAAGGTAAGACAGGCAAGGTCGTGCGTGTGTTACCTAAAGACAATAAAGCTGTTGTGGAAAATATTAATGTGGTCAAAAAGTCAGTGAAAAAGAGCGATACCTACCCACAAGGTGGTTATGTGGAATTAGAAAAACCCATCGCCCTTGCAAACCTGATGTTGATCGATAAAAAATCTAATAAAGCAACCCGTTTTACGACCAAGGTTTTAAAAGATGGAACTAAGGTTCGTATCGCTAAAAAGAGCGGCGAAACGTTATAAGAGAGGCAAGTACAATGTCTGTGCGTTTACAAGAAAAATTCAGAAAAGAAGTTATTCCCGAGATGCAAAAGAAATATAGTATCAAGAATCCTATGGCCGTCGGGACTTTAGAAAAGATTGTCATCAACATGGGTGTTGGTGAAGCGATCGGTGATGTGAAGATTTTAGACCGTGCGGCAGAAGATTTAGCCATGATTACCGGTCAAAAACCTGTCATCCGTCGTGCTAAAAAAGCGATCTCTAATTTCAAATTGCGTGAAAATCTTCCTGTTGGCTGCAAAGTCACTTTGCGTCGCAAGATGATGTACGAATTCTTAGATCGTTTAGTGAATATCTCATTGCCGCGTATCCGTGACTTTAACGGTGTGTCTAAGAAGTCTTTTGACCGTGCAGGCAACTATTCTTTGGGGATCACTGATCATGGTATTTTTCCTGAAATCGATGCTGGCGCACGCGATCACCGTATTCAGGGTATGGACATTACCATTGTATTCAATGGTGGTAATGTGGAACAAAATTTTGAAGTGTTAAAACAATTAGGAATGCCTTTTACAAAGTAAATAGGAGTATAGGAAAATCATATGGCAAAAAAATCGTTAGTTAATAAATCTCTGATGGCACCTAAATTCCCGGTTCGCCAGCACAATCGTTGTGGTTTATGCGGCCGTTCAAGGGGATATATGCGTCGATTCGGAACTTGCCGTATTTGTTTTCGTGAATTAGCCTGGAAGGGTGAAATTCCGGGTGTTAAAAAAGCCAGCTGGTAATACATTAAGGATAAAAAATTATGTCAGTCTCAGATCCAATTGCAGATACATTAACCGTTGTTCGTAATGCCTTACGCGCCCAAAAAGAAACAGTGGATTTTCCTGCTTCTAAATTATTGGCCCGCGTTGTTGAAATTCTTAAGAATGACGGATACATTGAAGATTTTCGTCTTCTAAAAGACAATAAACAAGGGATCATCAAGGTTTATTTAAAGTATGAAAACAATAAGCCCAGCATCATCGGTTTAAGACGTATTTCCCGTCCAGGGTTACGCGTGTATTCTGATAATGTCAAAATTCCTCGTGTTTTAAATGGTCTGGGAACAGCGATTTTATCAACGTCTAAAGGGGTTATCAGTGACCGTGAAGCCCGTAAATTAAAAATTGGCGGCGAAGTATTGTGTTTCGTCTGGTAATTGACCTCTCGCTGTAAGCTCGAGGTTAACCTGCCTGCCGGCAGGCAGGTTTTGGCCTGATTCTAGTCAGGCCTAAATTAAGGAAATAAATATGTCAAGAATTGCAAAAACACCAGTCATCGTACCTAAGAATGTGAAAATCGTTTTGGCTCCAACGACCGTTGAAGTGCAAGGCCCAAAAGGAAAATTGTCCATGAATTTACCTTCTGGGATTGCCTTGGAACAAAAAGAAGATAAATTGTTCGTCAACCGTTTAAACGATACCAAACAATCGAAATCCAATCATGGAACCACCAAGCGTTTAATTGTCAATATGTGCGACGGTGTTACCAACGGTCACCGTAAGGATTTGGAAATTCAAGGGGTTGGTTTTCGTGCCGCTGTGCAAGGCAATAAATTGGTTTTAAATATTGGTTTTTCTCACCCAGTCGAATATGAATTTCCTAAGGAAGTAAAAGTTGTGTCGGCCAAGCCAACGGAAATTTCTATCGAAGGTGTTGATAAAGCTTTAGTTGGTTTAGTTGCAGCTAAGATTCATGATTTTAAACCGCCCGAACCATACAAAGGCAAAGGCATCCGTTACGTCGGTGAAGTGGTCAGACGCAAGCAGGGTAAACAGGTTACTAAATAGGATTTATTATGTTATCGATTAAAGAACAAAAAAGAACTTATCGTCATAGCCGTATCCGTAAAGGTATGGCTGGTAGCACAGACCGTCCACGGTTATGTTTGCACCGCAGCTTAAATAATTTGCAAGCGCAAATTATTGATGATGCGGCTGGCAAAATCTTATTAGGCAAGTCCACATTAGCTAAAGATGTGCGTGGTAAATTAAAAACCGGTGGCAATGTGCAAGCAGCGACGGTTTTAGGTGAAGCTGTGGCCCAAGAAGCGGTTAAAAAAGGCATTACCAAGGTATGCTTTGACCGCGGAGGTTACTTATATCATGGGCGTGTGAAGGCATTTGCTGAAGCAGCCCGCAAAGCAGGATTAGAATTTTAATTTAGGATTTCTATGAAAGACCCAAAAAAAACGCCTGAAGAATTAAAAGAACAAAACATTAAAAATGTCCAGCAAGCGGAACAAATCCTCGAGCAGGAATTAGCTGTTACCGCGGAAGCAGCTGCAGCTGTTACAGCTCCAGCAGCAGCCCAAGCGCCAGCTGCAGAGCAACAAAAAGGTGGTCGCCGTCGTGGTGGTGAACGCCGTCCTATGGCCAAAAAGCCAGCTTTGACGGACAGCGGCATGATTGAAAAAGTTGTTTCCATCAATCGTGTTTCTAAAACTACCAAAGGTGGAACACGCTTGGCATTTTCTGCCTTAGTTGTCGTCGGTGATGCAAAGGGCAAGGCTGGTTATGGTTTAGGTAAGGCAGCGGAAGTTGCCACCGCCATTAAAAAAGGTTTGAATGCTGCTAAAAAAGCAATGATTTTAATTCCTCGTCGTGGCACAACAATCACCCATGAAATTGTGGGTAAATGTGGTTCTGCTCAAGTGTTACTTAAGCCTGCCTCTGAAGGTACCGGGGTTATTGCCTCAGGTGCTGTGCGTGCTGTTTGTGATGGGGCTGGCATTACCAATATTTTAACCAAGTGCCACCGTTCCAATAATCCTATCAATGTTGTTAAAGCCACGTTTGACGGTTTATCCCGTTTAAAGGCTCTTAGAGAAAGTATATAAGGACAAGCATATGCAAGTACATCAAGTTAGATCTCCTAAAGGTTCACGTACCCGTCGCAAAATTGTCGGCCGTGGTCGTGGGACAGGGCATGGTAAGCGTTCTGGTCGTGGTCAAACAGGGCAAGGTTCCAGAGCTGGTCGTGGGATCGTTTCCAGTTTAGAAGGTGGTCAAATGCCTTTAATCCGCCGTTTGCCTAAGGTGGGTTTTAATTCTAAATGGCCAACAGAATATCAAATTGTGAGTGTGGAAAGCCTTAACTGTTTTAAAGATGGGACAGAGGTCAATCTGGATTTGTTAAAGAGTGAAAATTTAATTAAAAGCATCCGTCGTCCAGTGAAGATTTTAAGTGATGGCGATATTTCCAAGAAATTGACCGTTCATGCGCACCGGTTTTCAAAAGCTGCCCAAGATAAAATCGTTAAAGCGGGTGGGAAGGCCCAGGTTATCTAATTCATTCCATGATCGCTCAATTCTTTAAAGCATTTTCGAATTGTTTTAAGATCCCTGAACTTCGTAACAAGATTTTATTTACTTTAGGCATGTTGGCGGTATATCGGTTCGGTTGTTATATCCCGACACCTGGTATTAACGGCGCTGCCTTAAATGAGTTCTTTAGACAGATGGATGCCACGACCGGTGGGGGCAACGTGTTTAATATCATGAACATGTTTTCCGGCGGGGCGTTAAGCAAGATGACATTGTTTTCTCTGGGTGTCATGCCGTATATCTCAAGCTCGATTATCATGCAGCTTTTGACGGCAGTTATTCCAGCGTTAGAAAAAATGTCCAAGGAAGGCCAGGCAGGATACCGTAAGATCAATCAGTATACCCGTTATGGCACCGTCGGCTTAGCAGCGATCCAGTCATTTTT
>CAZHGK010000108.1:0-6892 GCA_964532095.1 uncultured Planctomycetales bacterium
TATTTTGGTTTCTCGCTTCCCCTTAATGGCAGCCACAGCCGCTGCCGCAGGCCCCACCCGCTGGTTTAGCCGCAGATGTCGCTTGAGGCTTGGATTCAGAAGCTGGGGCTACTTTTTTCTTATAATCAGTTTCATAGAAACCTGTACCTTTAAAAATCATGCCATTGCCCCCGCCAATTAAACGGACCAGCTTAAGTTTGCCGCATTGGGGGCATTTCTTAAGTTTGGCATCTGTCATGGACTGGAATTCTTCAAAACTATGATTACAAGCTTCACATTCGTATTGATAGGTTGGCATATTATCTAAAAGCCTTTTTAAATTTATCTTTCAATGATCCATTGCCAGCGGTATCACCCGTTACCTTGGCAAACTCTTCTAAAAGCTCACGCTGCCTGGTGCTTAACTGCTCTGGAACCTTAATCATCACCCGCACAAACAAATCACCGGTTTGGTGACGCCTAACATCAGGCATGCCGTGGTCTTTAATACGAAACACCTTCCCGCTCTGTGTTCCCGACGGTATTTTCATGGTTATTTCTTCCTTTAGGGTCTTGATCTTTTCTTCTCCCCCTAAGGCGGCACGATAAAACGGTACGGTTAAATCCATACTCAAATCATTATCCTGGCGTTTAAATACCGGATGATCTTTTAACCGGATAAATAAATACAAATCCCCGCTGCCACCGGAACCAATTTCGCCTTCACCCCTGATCCTCAACTGAGAATCATTATCCACACCGGCAGGAATACTGACTTCAATATTGCGGGTCACCCGCACCATTCCCCGGCCAGAACAATCCGGGCAATGCTCGGTAATAATCTTTCCTGTACCTCGGCACTGCGGACAGGTTTGGGCCATGCGGAAAAAGCCATTGGACATCACCACCTGTCCCTGGCCACGGCATTGGGAACATGTTTTTAAAGCCTTGCCGTCTTTAGCACCCGTGCCATCACATTTGCGGCAATGCTCATGACGAGGAACGCGGATTTCCTTTTTGACCCCACTAAAAGCTTCCTCTAAGCTGACTTCCAATTCGTATTGGATATCATGGCCACGGCTTCGCCCGGAACCTCTGCCCCCGCCAAAGCCTTCAAAATCACCGCCGCCAAACATGCGGCCTAAAATATCTCCAAGCCCAGCATCTCCAAACACGCTGGAGAAATCCGCGCCACGGAAAATATCTTCAGAAGTGAAATTCTGATCAATGCCCTGATGGCCGTATTGGTCATAGGTCTGGCGCTTTTGAGGGTCTGATAAGACCCCATAGGCCTCAGAAATTTCTTTGAATTTTTCCTCGGCTACCTTCTTATCTCCATCAGCAACCCGGTCAGGGTGGTGCTTAAGCGCCAATGAACGGTAAGCTTTCTTAATATCTGCCAGGGTAGCGTTTTTAGCTATCCCTAAGATTTCATAATAATCTTTTTTCATAAATGAACCCATAACTTATGGAACGAAGTGAACATAAGTTATTTGGGGAAATTTATCCCGCCAAAGGCGGGATCTCCTTTTTATTTATCACTCGCCTTAAAATCCGCATCGATGACATCGTCTTTTTTATCATCCTTCTTTTCCGACGCTGTTGGCCCTTCACCTGCGCCTGGACCTTCGCCTGGTTGTTGAGCATCACCACCTGCTTGCGCAGAGGTTGCCTTATACATTTCTTCTGCTAATTTATGGCTGACTTTTTGCACAGCTTCCATAGCAGATTTAATCTTGTCTGCATTCTTATCTTTAATAGCATCCCGCAGGACAACCAATTCCTTTTCAATGCTTTCTTTTTCAGCAGCTGGAACTTTATCGCCGTAATCTTTCACAGCTTTTTCTGTCTGGTACAAAATAGCATTGGCTTGGTTTAATAATTCCGCCTCTTCGCGGCGCTTTTTATCTTCTTCGGCAAATTTTTCTGCTTCCTTGACCATTTTTTGAATTTCATCTTCAGATAATTTGGTCTTTGCCGTAATTTGGATTTTTTGTTCCTTGCCTGTGGCCTTATCTTTTGCGCCGACGTGGACGATCCCGTTCGCATCAATATCAAAGGTCACTTCAATCTGCGGCAACCCACGTGGTGCTGGTGGAATGCCTTGCAAATCAAAACGGCCTAATTCGGTATTATCATTGGCCATCTGACGTTCACCTTGCAAAACACGAATAGTCACTGCCGGTTGATTATCTTCTGCGGTTGAGAATACCTGGCTTTTCTTTGTTGGGATCGTAGTATTGCGTTCAATTAATTTGGTGAACACCCCGCCCATGGTTTCAATCCCCAAGGACAATGGCGTAACGTCGAGCAACAACACTTCTTTAGCATCTCCAGTAATAATCGCCCCTTGGACAGCAGCCCCTAAAGCCACACATTCCATGGGATCAATCCCACCTTCGATTTTCTGGCCAACTTCCTTTTCCAAGAATTGTTGCACAATCGGCATCCGTGTTGGACCACCGACGAGCACAACCCGGTCAACTTTGACATCTTCACCTAATTTGCCTGAAGCATCCTTAATGGCCTGACGCACTGGGCCACGGCAACGGTCAACGATAGGACTAATTAAACTTTCTAATTTCGCCCGATCAATTTTGATATTCAAGTGCTTTGGGCCTGTGGCATCGGCTGTGATGTAAGGCAAATTGACATCGGTTGAAACAGTACTGGAAAGTTCAACCTTGGCTTTTTCCGCAGCTTCGCGTAAACGCTGGAAAGACATCTTGTCATTACGCAAATCTATGCCGGATTCTTTCTTGAATTCTGCGATGATGTAATCAATTAAGGCATTGTCCATGTCTGTCCCGCCTAATTGATTGTCTCCCGACGTGGCCAAGACTTCGAAAGTCGCAGCTTTAGCAGCAGCATCCCAACCCATTTCAAGGATAGTAACGTCGAGCGTACCGCCGCCTAAGTCAAACACCATGACTTTTTGTTCCTTGCCAGCTTTGTCTAACCCGTAGGCCAAACATGCCGCTGTAGGTTCATTGATGATGCGTAATACTTTTAAGCCGGCAATCTCGCCAGCATCCTTGGTGGCTTGGCGCTGATTGTCATTAAAATACGCAGGAACAGTAATAACCGCTTCATTGACCGGTTCACCTAGGAATTTCTCGGCGTCTGCCTTGATTTTCTGCAAAATGAATGACCCGACCTGTTGGGGAGAATATTCCTTCCCAAATACTTTAAACTTAAAATCTGTTCCCATCTTGCGTTTGGACGCATAAATGGTGCCTTCGGAATTAATAGGCGCCTGGCGGCGTGCTGGTTCACCGACGAGCAATTGCCCTTCCTTATTAAAGGCCACAAATGACGGGAATGCCTTTCCTGAGGCAACCCCCGCACCTTCTGCCGATGGAATAATGACCGGACGGCCACCTTCCATAACCGCAGCTGCGGAATTTGATGTTCCTAAATCAATACCAATAACTCGTGCCATATCACTACCCTCCTTAAATAACATCCGTTAGCTTTAATCAAACTAACCATTAATATTCTTAGCTACTTTTACTTTGGCCGTTCGTACCACACGCCCGGCAAGCGTATAACCTGTTTGAAACTCTTCGATGACATGCCCGTCGGGCACTTCCTTGCTTTCCACCTGCATTAACACCTCATGACTATTGGGATCAAAAAGCTTGCCCACACAATCAATAGGCTTAACCTCATATTTCGTCATTAAATCCTTCATATTGTTAAAAACCATTTCTAAACCCACAATCAAATTCACATCCATGCCGTCTTTTTCCCGGAAGGCATCTTTAAACGCATTTAAGCAACGGCCTAGATCATCATAAAGCTTTAAACATTCGACGATAACTTCCTCATGCGCATATTTGATCAAATCTGCGCGATCACGTTCGTTGCGCTTGCGCATATTGTCGAATTCAGCTAAAAGCCGCACATACTTTTCTTTCGACGCTAAAGATTCTTCAGTAAGCTTTTGGAAATCTGCCTTAGAAACAGAAATCATTTCGCCAGACGCATCATTAAGATGTTCTGCTGGAGCTTCTGATTGTTGGTCTATGGGTTCGTTCGTCATAATGTTATAGACAAAAATTCTCCTGTTCCTTAAATCTCCCCTTACAGCATCTTGCTGCAAAGTTTTTCAAGGAAGTTACTACCGCTTGCTCATCAGTTGGGATATGTAATCCAACGCCGAGACGACCCGTTCATAATCCATACGGGTCGGGCCAAGCACCGCAATGCGGCCATGGGCCCCTTTATTTTGAAATCGCGCCACGGCGAGTGAACAGGTGTCTATGCCCTTTAAGGACATTTCGTGGCCGATATAAATCTCAATACGATGCTCCAAACTCCGGTTAATCAAATTTAAAATACGCTCCTTCTCTTCTAATGCATGAAGGATCGCCTGGATTTTCTTGATATCCTGCTGATCCGGATAGTTGACCACAAAACTGGTGCCACGGCAAATCATTTTATTGCCCCAGCCATCTACTGAAACAATGCTAGTGTAATGGGTAATATCGGAAATCACCTCTGAGGCCATTTCCATCATGGTTTCCAATTCATGCACTCCCCGGTGATATTCATGCTCAATACGATTCTTTTCTGCCTCTAACAGCTGGATTTCATCCATCAAATGGTCAACAAAATACCGATAGCCTTGTTGGGTCGGGATACGGCCCGCGGAAGTATGCGGATGGGTCAGATAACCTTCTTCTTCCAATTCCGCGAGAATATTTCGCACGGTCGCAGGACTAACATCCATTTTGTAATGCTCCACAATGAAATTAGATCCCACCGGCTCTGTGGATTTGATGTACTCATCGACCACAATGGCCAGCACCATATCTTTACGTTGTTGAAAATCTGCCTTTTTAGGTGACATTTTTACTTAACCACGTTTATTGCTACGAAGCTCCAACATGTAGCGAACGCGTAATTTTGGAGCGAAGTAGAATTAGCACTCTCAATGTTTGTCTGCTAAAAGTATAGCAAATTTAGGACATTTGTCAAGGGGTTGGCCTAAGCTTCCAGTAATCTTTGGGGCCTATCATCTTTATCCCTTCATATTCTTCTAAGGATAAAAGATCTTTGTCTCCAGAAAGGATAATATCGACTTCGTTGATTAAAGCATCGGCGAGAATTTGATTGTCATTGGCATCACGGCAGATATTTGGCCGTTTGGTTGAAGTCTTACCTTTTTTAAAATGCCTATCCACCGTCTGAAGCAAAGATTTAACAGTACCTTTGGAAAGATGAAATTTGTGGAGTAAAACCTTTTGGCATTCATCCATAACATAAGGCGTTACGAAAGGCGTGTGAGAATAGACTAAATCTTCAAGGATTTCAAAGCATGCTCCCTTAGCGATTAATCCCGACACAATCACATTGGTATCGACCAATATCCTCATGAAACAGCCTTAAACACATCCTCGTCACTTAAAACAATTCCCTTTTTGGCAAGTTCCCCAAGAGCTCGGTTTCTAGCTCTTGCTAAATCATGAGAGAAGAAATAGCGAGACAAGGATCTTTTAATAATTTCGCTGCGGGAAGCCCCCTCTTCTTTGGCTTCTTTTTCAAGTTTTTTAAGGATTGAGCCCGAAAGACTGATAGAAACGATATTGCGCATAACAATTACCTCCTGTATTAAATATTAATACATAATAGAGGCATTGTCAAATTTTTGATTAAGGCCACTATTAACATAACTAGCGTGCATTAAGCGGAGGAAAAGCTAAATCCAAGATAAAGGTTTTACGACGCAGAAAATAACTGCCAAGCCGTTGCTTGGTTTTTAAGCCGCTGGCGAGTTCTGCCCCACGGATTAAACTATTGCGTGCGGCAATAGGCTTATCGGCAATGAAATCACCAAAACCCTGGCTACTTAAATATTGTTTAATTTCAACGCCAATTTTCTCGGCCAGCTGGGTTGTAGCCTTGAGCATGGTTTCATCATCCTCATCCTCGGCAAAAGGAATCTCTAAACCTTTAAGAAACTTGGACAGCTGTTCTGAATCCACATAAACAACGGCTGTGCCCTGGCTATTTTTATGCTGCTGGGCTTCAGCCTGGGTCTTATAAAAACTCACAATCCCAATATAAGAAGCAGTTTCAAAAAGACCAATGCCACTAATCCTCATACGCCCATCAACATTTTCAATAGGCAAGGTTTCAATATCGGGTTGTTGCGAAGCAGTGAGCGCAGGGATAGAGCCAAATAAACCACTCAATACTTTTTGTCCCAGTTCATTAATCGCTTGAGCATCCAATGTAGCCACACGCATTCTCCTTTATGATGGATTATCCGGGTACATGATCTGTTCCATAATCATTTTCCCGTCGGGATTATAAGCCTGGTGACGCTTCAATTGGCCGTGTTCATAGGTATCCACGCTACTTAAACATTCTTGGTCATCATAATTCTTGAATGTCCCGTCGGGCAAATCATCCTTGTACTGTCCTTCAAGCTTTAATTTGCCATTCTTGTAAAATTCTTTCGCATCACCCTGGCGTTTGCCGTCTATAATCGGGACAATCTTGTACGTAGCACCTGTATCATAATATTCTTTCCAATTCGCGTCGTCAACAACGCCTTTCGTATAATGAATTTTGTTTTGCACCGTGCCATTGCGGTAATAATGGGTGACTGTGCCATGAAACACACCGTCCGCCATATCCCCTTCGCGCATCAATTCACCCGTCGGATAATATTCCCGGCCATAGCCATAAATAATGCCATTTAACCCTCGGTAGGCGGCCTTGATGCGGCCGTTAGGATGAAACTCCCGGATAGGCCCGTCTTGTTTGCCGTCTTTATAGGTATATTCCCGATACAGATCACCCGTGTCTGGATAAAACTGTTTGGTTAAGCCTATTTCTTTGCCGTCGATAAAATGACGTTCAAATAATTGTCGACCCTGATTATCATACTCGCGGGTATCCC
>CAZHGK010000109.1:0-6852 GCA_964532095.1 uncultured Planctomycetales bacterium
GTAAGAATGCCGTTAACAGACAAAGAAATCAAACGAAATATTTACGCCGCATTTAAGGCAAGCCGTCAGCGTCGAAAAATTCAAGACACCCTGGCCGTGTATTTGCTTTTTTGTTGCGCCTTTGTGGTTATTTATTCGCTGTTTAATATTTTATCGCACCTGATTACCCAAGGAGTCAGTTCGCTAAACCTGGAATTTTTGACCCATTTGCCTAAACCCGTCGGGGAAAAGGGTGGGGGAATGGCCAATGCGATCTGCGGGACCTTGGTTTTATTAGGCATTGCCATTGTTGTCGGAGTTCCTATTGGTTTAGGCGCAGGGATTTATTTAAGCGAATATGCCCACAATCGTTTTGCCCAGGTGATCCGTTTTACGACAGATGTGCTCAATGGGGTGCCGTCGATTGTTTATGGCATCTTTGCCTATGCGGTGTTTGTTTTGCCCATGAAAAGTTTCTCTGCGCTTTCCGGCGGGATCGCGTTAGGGATTATGATGATTCCCATGATTAGCCGAACCAGCGAACAATTTATCCGCATGGTGCCGTTGTCGTTAAGAGAGGCGGGCTTGGCCTTGGGGATTCCTAAATGGAAATTAACCCTCGATATTATCCTGCCCATTGCCATGGGAGGGATTATGACGGGAATTATGTCGTCGTTGGCCCGTGTTGCTGGGGAAACAGCTCCTTTGTTGTTTACTGCCTTTGGTAATAGTTTCTGGCAAAATTCTTTAACCCATCCGATTGCGGCCTTGCCGTTACAGATTTTTGCCTATGCCATTTCACCATTTGATGACTGGCACCGTCAGGCATGGGCAGGGGCGCTGGTTTTAATTGCACTTGTTTTTACAATTAATTTATTAGCGAATTATTTTGTTTCTTGGCAGAAAAAAGTCTTATCAGGAAAAAGGTAATCACATGTCTCTTCATCCAACGAAAATCATCGTAGAAAATTTAAGCGTATCCTATGGCACGCATCGGGTGCTTAAAAATCTTTCGATGCAAATCCCGTCCCAACAGGTTACAGCACTCATCGGCCCTTCGGGCTGTGGCAAAAGCACCTTTATCCGTGTTTTTAACCGGATGAATGATTTAATCCCTAATGCCAACATGGAAGGAAGGGTGCTCATCGACGGACAGGATATTTATGCCAAGTCTGTGGATGTTGTTGAGTTGCGCCGCAAGGTGGGGATGGTGTTTCAGAAATCAACACCGTTTCCCAAATCCATTTATGAGAATATTGCCTATGGCCTAAAAATTATTGGGGTCCAAGATAAGAATTTGATTAATCAGATCGTCGAGAAAAGTTTGCGCCAGGCAGCCCTGTGGGATGAGGTTAAAGATAATATTGATAAGTCAGCCATGGCCTTATCTGGGGGGCAGCAGCAGCGCTTGTGCATTGCCCGGGCCTTAGCCATGGGGCCGGAAGTGATTTTAATGGACGAGCCCTGTTCAGCGCTTGACCCGATAGCGACGAGCCGCATTGAAGAACTGATCAATGAATTAAAGAATGTTTACACGATTGTAATTGTCACGCATAATATGCAGCAAGCAGCCCGGGTTTCAGATTATACGGCATTTTTATATATGGGAGATTTGATCGAATTTGGGGCAACGACAAAGATGTTTACAGTTCCCCAGGATAAACGAACTGAGGCATACTTAACTGGAAAGTTTGGTTAATGAAGAGGATCTATGTTAAAAAATAAAATTATTGAATTAAAACATCAGCTCATCCAAGACGCTAATCTTGTTGAAGAAATGATCTCAAAAAGCATTCTCGGTCTTTTAGAAAAAAGAGCAGATATGCTTAATGATATCATGAATACAGAAGAACCGAAGGTCAATGCCTATGACCGTGCTATTGATGAATTGTGCGTTGAACTTATTGCCCAATATGAGCCTGTGGCCCGTGATTTGCGCATGGTGATTATGATTATCAAGATGAACAAGGATTTGGAGCGCATGGCAGATCATGCGGTGAATATTTCAGAAAGCGGGCTTTATTTGATTGCCAACCCCATCTTGGTGTCTTATGACGATGTGCGGCTGATGGGCAGCGGAGCAGTGAGTATGCTCAAAGACAGTATTAATGCCTTTGTGAATGAAGATGTTGCTTTGGCTAATTCCGTTTGTAACCGGGATAATGTTGTTGATGGCGCTGGAGATAAAATCCTCAAAGAGCTTACTGAAATCATGCGCGCTAAAAAAGATGCAGTGCAGCGCGGCTTGCAGTTAATGCGCATTGCCCACAATTTAGAGCGCATTGCGGATCTTGCCACGAATATCGCGGAAGAAGTCATTTATATCGTTGAAGGCCGGGATATTAAGCATCATCACCTCAAAGATTCCTAAAATTACCCTATTTTAGGCCTCCTTAACACAATCTTAACAATTCCTTAACATTTCTCTAATAATTCTCCTATCTAATGTATATGTTCTTAACATATACTTAACAAAATGAGTATGCCACTTAAGGAGAATTATTATGCATCGGATGATTTTTGGTTTGTTTTTGGCTTTCGGTTTAATTTCAGCAACGCAGGTTCATGCAGCCAATAATTCCATTCAAATTAAAGGTTCCGATACCATGGTCAACCTGGGACAAGCCTGGGCTGAGGCCTATATGAAAAAGAATCCTGATGCTTTTGTGGCAGTTACAGGAGGTGGTTCAGGAACAGGGATCGCGTCTTTGCTTAGTGGAACGTGTGATATTGCTGAATCATCCCGTATGATGAAAAAAGAAGAATTTGATCAAGCCGAGAAAAAAGGAATTACTCCTAAGGAATTAAAAGTTGGAGTGGATGGTTTAGCAGTTGTGGTCAATCCGGGCAATACGGTCAGCCAATTGACCATTGATCAGATTGCGGATATTTTTACAGGCAAGATCACCAATTGGAAACAGGTTGGAGGTAAGGATTTAAGCATTGTTGTCTTATCCCGCGAAGTCAATTCAGGGACCCACGTGTATTTTAAAGAACATGTGTTACGTAAGAATGATCCTGCGAACAAAGAAGAATTCACCCAAGATGCCTTGCTCATGTCTTCTTCTCAAGCCATTGCCGACGAGATTGCTCAAAACCCCAGCGCTATTGGTTATTATGGCATGGGTTATGTCAATAAAACCCAAAAGGCCATTGCCGTAGCAAAAGATGCCAAGTCAACCTTTCATGCCCCAACAATTGAAAATGTCACCAAGGGGGAGTATTATATTTCCCGTCCGCTATTGTTTTATACCAATGGCGAACCTCAAGGGATTGTTAAGAATTTTGTCGACTTTGTTTTTAGTCCTGAAGGTCAGAAAATTGTCAGTGATACAGATTTTGTTCCGGTAAAGTAAAGCATGAAACAAGTCTGGAATTTAAAAAAGACCAAGGAATTTGTGATCGAACGCTGCATTTATTTAAGCGGCATCATGTCGATCGTCATGGTCTGCCTTATTTTTATTTTTCTTGCCAAAGAAGGGCTTTCTCTTTTTAAAACCGTTAATATTGTTGATTTTCTTTTTGGAAATCGTTGGTACCCGATTTCTGATCCTGCCCAGTTTGGTATTTTTCCTTTGATTATTGGTTCCTTGTTTGTCACCTTGGGGGCGACATTGATCGCTGTTCCGATAGGTGTGGCAAGTGCAGTTTATATTGCCGAGGTGGCGCCACCGTTGGTCCGGGAAATCCTCAAGTCCGGTATTGAAATCCTTGCCGCGATTCCCTCTGTTGTTTTAGGGTTTATCGGCATGATGACACTTGTCCCTTGGGTTAAAAGCACCTTTCATGCACCGACGGGATTAACAGCTTTTTCAGGGGCTGTGATGTTGGCGTTTATGGCCATGCCGACCATTGTGAGTATTGCTGAAGATGCGCTTAACGCAGTTCCGCGGCGTTATAAGGAAGCAGGTCTTGCCTTAGGGGCAACGCAGTGGCAAACAATTTGGCGGGTGGTTTTGCCAGCAGCCTCGTCTGGAATTATTGCGGCCATCATGTTAGGGATTGGCCGCGTGATTGGGGAAACCATGGCGGTGATGATGATTACTGGAAATGCGGCGCGTATTCCCAGTTCATTTTTCCAGCCGGTGCGTACACTGACAGCGACGATCGCTGCGGAAATGGGAGAGACGGTTCATGGCAGTGAGCATTATTTTGCCTTGTTCGCCATTGGCATCGTCTTATTTATTGTTACCTTTATTATTAACCTGATTGCGGATTTTGTCGTCAATCGAAAAGCTAAATGATCAAGAATCCGTATACCCGACAGAAGATTGCCTTCACCTTGCTTTTTTTAGCAACGGTTATCGTTGTGCTGCCGGTGATTTTTATTTTATTTTTTATCATCCAAAAAGGCTGGTCCGCAATTTCCTGGGAGTTTCTAACTCAAATGCCTCGTGCAGGTATGCGTGAGGGAGGGATTTTTCCAGCGATTATTGGAACGGTGTATTTAGTTTTAGGGACGCTGGTATTTGCTCTTCCTTTGGGGGTATTGTCGGCGATTTATTTGACAGAATACGCCAAGGATAATTGGGTGACCCGGTTAGTTAAGCTCGCCATTATCAATCTGGCAGGTGTTCCGTCGGTGGTGTATGGTTTGTTTGGGTTAGGTATTTTTGTGGTGTTTCTAAAATTTGGAGCATCTATCCTGGCAGGGTCTTTGACCCTGGCCATCATGGTGCTGCCTGTGATCATCACAACCACCCGGGAGGCCTTAGATAGTGTGCCGCAATCTTTTCGTCAGGTTAGCATGTCCTTGGGGGTTTCCAGATGGGACACGATCCGCCATGTGGTTTTGCCGCACGCCATGCCAGGAATTTTAACAGGGATGATTTTAGCAGTGTCCCGTGCGGCGGGGGAAACCGCGCCGATTTTGTTTACCGTCGCTGCTTTTTATTTACCCAAATTGCCGCATTCGATTTTTGATCAGGTCATGGCTTTGCCGTACCATCTGTATGTGGTTTCAACCCAGGTGCCTAATATCAAGATGGATATCCGTTATGGAACAGCCCTGGTATTATTAGTTATTGTTTTGACTTTAAATTTGGTCGCCATCATTGTTCGCGCTCAGTTTAGGAAGAAAAGAAAATGGTAGAGTCAAAAATCAAGGTGCATGATTTAAATGTGTGGTTTGGTTCAAACCAAGCCTTGAAATCTATTTCTTTAAATGTCCATTCCCATGAGATTTTAAGCATCATCGGGCCATCGAATAGTGGAAAAAGCACATTTTTGCGTTGTTTAAACCGTTTTAACGACGGGACATCTACCTTTAAGCATCAAGGCACGGTGGCGGTTAACAGGGAAGATATATATGCGACAAATAATGTGGAAGGTTTGCGTAAACGCATAGGCATGGTTTTTGCCTTGCCCATTGTCTTGCCGATGACGGTGTTTGAGAACGTGGCCTATGGGTTGCGTCGGCATGGGAATAAAGATAAAAAAAGAATTGCTGAAATTGTGGAAGAATCTTTGCGTGCGGCCTATTTGTGGGATGAAGTCAAAGACCGCTTGGATGCCCAGGGCTTAAATCTTTCTGGTGGCCAGCAGCAGCGTTTATGCATTGCCCGCACCCTGGCTGTTGAGCCTGAAATTATCCTTTATGATGAACCCTGTTCGGCCTTAGACCCTATTTCTACTGCAAAGATCGAAGAGGCCATGGTGCGTTTTAAGAAAAAATATACCCAGGTGTTGGTGACAAATAATACCAAGCAGGCCGCGCGCGTGGGTGATCGCACTGCTTTCTTTTTAATGGGTGAATTAATTGAAATTGACCAGACTAAAAGAATGTTTACTTCTCCGACGGATAAGCGTACGGATGATTATATTTCAGGGAGGTTTGGATAATGAGTAAGCCCCTGATTGAAACAAAAAGATTGAATTTATTTTACGGCAATTTCCAGGCGCTCAAAGACATTGATATTGTCATCGATGAACATAAGATCACCTCTATGATTGGTCCTTCAGGGTGCGGCAAGTCCACCTTGCTGAGGGTGTTTAACCGCATGAACGACTTAATTGAGAGTGTCAAGGTGACAGGCGAGGTGATTATTGACGGGGAAAATATTTATGCGCCGCAAACGAATCTGGTCAATTTAAGAAAAAAAGTGGGGATGGTGTTCCAAAGGCCTAATCCGTTTCCGTTGTCCGTCGCTGAAAATGTTTTGTTTAGTGTTAAAATCCATCGTTCTGCAGATTCTTTGCAGCACGGGAGGATTATTGAGGAATCCTTGCGTGCTGTGGGGCTATGGGATGCGCTCAAAGATAAGCTGCATACGTCGGCGTTAAATTTATCGTTAGAACAACAGCAGCGTCTGTGCATTGCGCGTTTATTACCGGTGAAGCCCGACATTTTGCTTATGGATGAGCCCTGTTCGGCGCTGGACCCCATATCGACGGGGCATATTGAAGATTTGATGCGCCAGTTAAAAACCAATTACACCATTGTTATTGTCACGCATAATATGCAACAGGCGGCACGGGTATCTGATTACACGGCGTATTTATATTTGGGGGATTTGGTGGAATATGATGTGACCTCAAAAATATTCACGGTCCCCAAGGATCGTCGCACAGAAGAATACTTAACAGGAAAGTTTGGTTAATTAAAAAGAGGGGCTATGTTAAAAGAAAAAATAATGGAGCTTAAGCATCAATTAATCCAGGATGCTAATCTCGTCGAAGAAATGATTGCCAAAAGCATCCGTGGCCTCGTGGCTAAGCGTGCCGATGTTTTAAATGAAATCATGAATACCGAGGAGCCCAAGGTCAATGCCTATGACCGTGCCATTGATGAATTATGCGTCGAGCTCATTGCCCAATACGAGCCTGTGGCCCGTGATTTGCGCATGGTGATTATGATTATCAAGATGAACAAGG
>CAZHGK010000110.1:0-6814 GCA_964532095.1 uncultured Planctomycetales bacterium
ATTGTGGAGCCGAACAATCAGACGTTTTTTGCCAAATGTTTACGAAGAATTACAGTCTTGGGTGTAGCGACCCGCTTTATTGGAGCGTTCTTGGCTGATATATTTGCTCACACCCAAGCTGTAAACTGAAGTAAACGGCAAAAATACGTCGTGAGGCGTAACAATGCCGGACAATGTTTACAAGCATAAACTGAGAGAGATGCATAGGGTGGAGTAAATGCCAAAACATTTAATGCATATAAAGGGCGTAACAATAACGGGCAAGATTTACAGTTATATATAAGGAAATAATGTCAGCAATAACAAATATTATATTACTAGCCATATTTGCCCTCATCGAAAGCGTACAGCTTATGATCTACGCTGGCTGGGCTATTGGCTATTTACCATCCAGGCAAATGGCATTCTATGCCTTATTAATCTTTGTCTTCATAATCCTATTTAGCATTGCCATCTGGTTCTTCCGTCAGCGCCTGCACGAAAAACAGGCCATCAAACCTTGGTACTCATTGATCATCACTGAAGCCATCTTGGTCTTCTGGCAATTAAGCGCCATCTGGCAAATCATCATCTATGACCGTCGACCACAACTGGCCATTAAAGCTTTAAGCGTTCTTCTTGTGGTTAGCATACTTAATAAAATATTTTGGCCAAAAATTCGTCAAGCAGGCAATTTCATTGTGGAATTATCGACGAATACAAAATATACCAAAGCCTTAAGGCCGATCGCAGAAATCGGGGCCTTGGCCTTAATCACCCTGATGATTTATGTTCCAGATCCTGAGGCGGCCTTGGCAAAGATGTATTTTGGCGAGCATTTCCATCACTATGATTACATGGTCATGGGCCCAGCCTATGCTAGCCTGTCCGGGAACCTGCTTTTTGTCGATACGTTTTCTACCTATGGCTTTGGCATGCCATTTTTAGTGGCACGCTTTACAGAATATTTCATGGGTGGCTTTAGTGATTTATCGGTATTTAAATTGATCGTCGCTGTTTGCGTTTTATCCTTCTTGTCTTTTTATGGCTTTCTGCGTTATTGGATGAAAAGCATTGTTCTGGCATTGGCCGCGGTGTTCATTGGCATTAAATGGCAGATGTTTTACAGCTTTGCCTACCCAATGACCTTTACGTATGCGAATTCAACAGCCCTGCGCTTTTGTACCGACGTATTTTTCCTGCTGGCAGTCTTGGCGCATTTAAAAACACACCGCAGTATATTCTTGTGGGTTGCCGGGTTTATGGGAGGCTTTGCGGCGTTCTTTATTTTCTCGACGGGTGTGGATTTAATCGTGTCGTTTTATGCGTACCTAACCATCCATCTTTTAGTGCCGGCGTATCGCTCCTATGTTTGGAAGTCAATAAAGGATACGGGGCGTTTATTGGCTTTGTTTATCATGCCGCTGGTTGTGATGGTGGTTTTTAAATATATGGTCGTGGGAAGCCATGTGTTTTCTGGAGAATTTTGGCATAATGTGGCGCAACCGCACCAATTATTTTTAGACGGGTTTTTTAATAATCTGATTTTCTTTCATGGCTTGCGAACTGGCGAATATTTAAATATTTGGGTGGCCTGTATCTTGCCGCTGGTTTTGGTGATCACCTTAATAGTAACAGGGGTAAGGGCATATTTAGGCAAGGGCAAGTACGAAGATCTGTTTATTTTAGTCATGTGCGTGTATGGGCTTAATATGTTTCATCATTTTGTGGCCTTACCCGTCGGAAATAATTACTATATGCGGGCCTTGCCGTTTGTGTTTGTGCTTTTTCACTGGATTAACCAGGGCATTCAATTATTGCCCAGTCATTGGCGGATGAGAGCATCCTTAGGAGTTTTGGTGTTTTGCGCCTATGCCTTAATGAGCAATCACTTGTATATCAGCCATCCGAATGTATTTAATTTCTCGCGTAATCCCATGACTGATCCCTTGGTGGCTGAACCATTGCCCGATGGCCGTCCGTATTTTTATCATCAGGAAGCGTGGCTGGATGAATCGTATTTGCTGCCAACAAATTCGCTTGGAGAAAAAGACCAGGGCTTTGTCTTTGAAACACAATTTCCCAATGATGAGCTTTTAAAAGAATATTACCGTCGAGAATCGGATTTCTCTAAAGATGCCCAATTTATTGCCGGTTTGACTTCACCAGATAGCCAAGTACCATTGATCTGTAATTTTGATTGGCGCATTTTGCATCAGGCGCATCGCCGTCCATTTTTGTACGCCTTTCCTTTGTTTGAATCCAGGCCACTTAAAATCCGCAGTTTTGCGCACACCAGCCTTTACCATAAAGAATTCTTAGACCGGGAATTAAAACGCCTGGAAGATTTAAAGCCGCCGCTGATTTTTATTCAGCGTATGTATTTGGTGGATCAGGTGCCCAAGCTGTATTATTGGAATTATGAAGGCTTAATGGTGTTATTAGATTATGTCAAAAAGCACTATGAGGTTTATAAGGAAGGGTACAATTTAACAGCGCTTAAGCGCAAAGATTAATTATGCTGTTTACTCGTCGAGATTTAAATATTCTTATTTTATCGTCCCTGGCCATTTTAACAGCTAGCCAAGCCGTTATTCTGTTAGCTGCTGTGTTAGCCCGTGTGCCATGCCCGTCGGTGCTGTTTAGTACCATTCTTCCGGAATGGCAGGATGCGGTAAGGCCCAAATGGGATATTTGGTTATACATATTATTTATTGCCATCAGCGTGGGATATTTTGTTGTGTCCTGGATAAGGTTTGCTTCTCGCATTTCTGATGAGGCAACCTGCAAGGCCTTATGTCGTCACCTTGCTGTCGAGGGAGTACTAACATTCTTAATGGCAAGCGCCGCATTTAAGCTGGTGATTTATGACAATAGCCCGTGGCTAGCCCAATGGTCGTTGTATGTTTTATCCGCGATAGCCATTGCCTATAAGATTTTTGGCCAAGAATTGCATTGGTTAAGCAAGAAGGCAATGGAACAGGTAAATAAATTTCTGCATAAATTTCCGACAAGCCCATGGATTAATGCGCTATGCCTATTGATTATTGTCCTCGTTATTTATTTGCCGGACACAAAAAGTGTTGTGGCGTTTATGTTTATCGGAGAATGCGTACATCATTTCGATTTCTTTATTATGTCGCCGGGGTGGGCCAGCCTGCATGGGCATTTGCCTTATGTTGGGGTGATGTCGCAGTATGGGCTTGGAGTGCCGCTTGTGTGGTCGTATTTAGCAAAACTTACTGGCGGGTTTGATTATGTGCATGTGCTTAATATGTTCATGTGGTTTGTCATTGCTTATTACATCTTGGTGTATTTGTTTGTCCGCCAGTGGTTGGGCCGCATATCCTTTGGAATGATGGCGTTTTTGTTGGCCTTTCGTTTGCAAATGTTGCATTATGGGGTCAGCCCTTTGGTATGGACAACGCCATCGTCGACGCCCTTGCGGTTTGGTTTAGATATTGTATGGCTACTATGTTTGCTGATGCATCTGCGTTCATCGCGCAACATATTTTTATTGGCAGCAGGGTGCTATAGCGGGTTTGCGATATTTTATATGAGCACCACAGGCCTGTGTTTGGCCTTATCGTATTATTTCTATTTGGTAACATTATGGTTTGTGCCGTATTTACGTCGGTATTATTTTGATACAACGCTCAAACGCTGGTACGGGGTCTTAGCGGGGGTATTGCCTGCAGTTGTGGCCACAGGATTATTTGCAGCGGCATTAGGCAAGGATTTCACCAGTCCTTTGTTTTGGAAACATTTAACCGAATACATAACATTTTTCTCTCATGGCCATGCCGGCGGGGTATTGCCTATTTATGAAAGTTTAAAGTATCGCCATTTCTGGGCGTCACTGATGGGTTTTGTGATGCCACTGACATTTTTAGCGACGTTTATGTATTTGGCATTAAGAGTTTGGCAGAAGAAAGAGAATCACGATGTATTAATTGTGCTGGTCTTATGCGTCTATGGCTTAGTTAACTACCAATATTTCGTCGTGCGTTCTGCGGTGACTACTTATTATGTGGGCTCTTTGCCGTTTGTTTTTATCTCTATTTTTTGGTTGTGGCGTTGGATTATGGCCTTGCCCCAACAATGGCATCAACGAATACTGGCTTTAGCGCTTGTTCTTAGTGCCTATGCCCTAGTTACAAACCATAATTACATTAGCTATCCGAATACATTTAATTTCTCACGCAATCCGCTGGTGGATCCTTTGGTTATCCAGAAATGGCCGGACAGGCAAGGGTATTTTAATCACATGTTTAAGAATATTCCTGAATCAGATAAAATTGCCGTGAATGACCAGGGCAATACCCAGGAGGATATCCGTACCGAGGATAATTTCAAAACTCACCAGGAATTAACAGAATATTTTAAGGCAAAAACAGATTTTACAACGGATGTGGCGCTCATCGACCGTTTAACAGCTGCCAATGACCAGGTCGCTGTGTTAAGTAGTTTTGAGACCATGCTTTTAATAAAAGCCAATCGAGGGCCGTTTTTTTATCATATCCCATTAATTTCCTCGAGGCCGATGGGTTTAAGGAATTATCCAGCTGACGCGGCGCATAGCCCGAATTTTCTTGCAGAATGCCTAGGGCAGCTAAAATTACAGAAGCCCCGGTATATATTTATGGAAAAAGTTTTTCTACAGGATAAAATTCCCCAGACGTATCTGGAAAATAATGCCAATATTGTGGGGATAGTGAAATTTATTAAAGAACATTACAGTGCTGCTGTCGAGGGGGAATACTTGGTTGCCATGCAACGCAATGGAGAATAAAAGATGAATGATGCCAGAATAAAAAATGCTGCCTTGCTAAGCCTTGTGGTGATTGCCTTAAGCATACAGGTGTTAATTATCTGTGCTTTGGTGTCTTCTTGGGTGCCCATGAAGCCTTCTGTGCTTTTGTCCACCATGATCCCGCGCCATCAGCAATTGGTTATGCCGGAGAGGGAAATGCTATTGTACCGCATTTTTTTAATTGTGGCATTTTTAGGGCAAGCGGTCGGCCTATGGTTTTTCCGTCGGAAATTAGCCAATCTAACATTTACAACAACGCTCATTCGTTGGGCGATGGTGGAATGGTTATGGGTATTCTTACTGGTATTTGCGGCTTTTAAAATCTTTGTCTATGGTCAGCCAGCGTGGGCTAAGAATATGTTGTATATGGTTTTGACATTATCCATTGCATCAAAGGTGTTTTTTAGAGAAGGGACAGAGCTTGTCAGTCAGTGCCTGGCCATATGGGACAAGCCCATGTATGCGCGTTTAAAGGGAAGATTATTTGATGGGATGGTTGCCGGAGGGATTTTTGTGGCGATTTTCATTCCAGACCGTACCGGATTATTAGCGAAAATGTTTATGACCGACCATTACTACCATTTGGATGCCATGTTTATGGCGCCGGGGTGGGCATTTTTAAAAGGGGGCGTATTAAATATTGACCAATTTACTCCCTATGCCATCGGCGCTCCTGTGGTCATGGCCCTTATGGCCAAGTGGTTTGGCGGGTTTTCTTATCCGACGGTATTAAACCTGCTGTTAGCAGGCAGTATTATTTATTATGTCAGCGCCTATTGTTTGTTACGCCTGTGGCTTAAGAGCATGGTGCTGGCTGCCGCATGCGTTATTTTAATTATCAAGTGGCAAATGTTTCATCCCGGAATTTCCCCGACGATATTTAACTATCCCAGCGCGTCCATCTGGCGTTACCCTCTGGATTTGTTTTTCTTTTTCTGTATTTATCGGCATTTACATTCCGGATCAGTCAAGTATCTGATTGGCGCGGCATTGGCTGCAGGTGCGGCACTTTTTTATATGATTGATACCGGCTCATCCTTGGTTTTGGCATTTTATGTGTATTTAATCATCCAAACCGTGTATGCGTTCTTGGATAAAAAGAAATCCTTTCGCCTGATTTACCTTCAGATGAAAGGATGGGGTGCGCTGCCATTAATTGTTACCTTTATCTGTTTGTGGATGGTCGAGGGGCAACATATCTGGGGATTAGAGTTTTGGAAAAATACAGTTGAACGCGGCTCATTTTTCTTTTTAGGGCATGGGAATCTTCCCATGTATAAAAGCTTGATTGAAGGGAAATATTTGGCCTGCCTCGTCGGATTTGTGATTCCCTTGTTTTATGTGGCTGTGCTGTTGTGGACAGCAACGATGATGTATTTGCGTCAATTAGGGAGAGAACATGCCTTTGTCATTGTTTTAGGGGTGTATGGGCTGATCATTTACAATTATTATATTTGCCGTTCCGCAGACACTAGTTATGACGTCGTGGTCTGGCCTATGGTCTTTCTATTAGGATTTGTGGTTAAAGGGATGACGACTATTTGGCCAAATTACCGTCGATGGGTGCTTTTGATTTGTTTTGCAGGCGCGGCATTTTGCCTTAAAACCAATCATTATTTCTTAAATTATCCGAATATGTTGCATCCATCAAAGAATCCCATCACTCAGCCACGTGTACCTGTTTTTATTGATGGTAAGGAAAGCTTTTTTAATTATACTGACAGGCAGATGGCTCAAGGCCTGAAATTGCCCAAGAATAATTTAGGTGAAACCGATGAGATGCTTAAGACTGAGGCAGATTTTAAAAATGATGCAGAGCTTAAAGAATTTTATTTAAGAGATTTTACTTTCGAGGAGGATGCCGCATTAATTGATCGCTTATCCGCGGACAGTCAAAAAGTGGCGATTATTAGCAGTTTTGAGACGAAAATATTAATGGATGCCAACCGTGCGCCATTGTTTTATTATTTCCCCATTGCGGAAACCCGTCCTATGCATATGCGTATGTTTATGATGACCTCC
>CAZHGK010000111.1:0-6690 GCA_964532095.1 uncultured Planctomycetales bacterium
TTCAGGGCCATGACATTGACCAGCCCTTTTTGCAATGCTCCAATGGCGGCAATCTGGCCGGTAATGGGCACGCACAAAATGGTGTACTGGTGAATCTTTGTCATCGCTGCAATAATATCTGCTGGACCACATGCATATCCCACCCGAAAACCAGTCATCGCATAGGATTTAGAAAAACCGTTCAAATAAATCGTACGGTCATACATGCCCGGCAATGTCGCAATCGGCGTATGGTCAAAATCATAGGTTAGCTCATCATAAACCTCGTCAGAAATGACAAGCAGGTTGTTCTTTTTAAAAACCTTGGCCAATGCTTCCAATTCCTGACGGGTATAAGACACACCTGTCGGGTTGCCTGGGTAATTAATTAAAATACCCTTAACGCCCTTGGTGATTGCTGCCTGGACCTGTTCGGGGGTGATCTTAAAATTATTTTTAATACTGGTCTTTAAATACACAGCCTTGCCCCCAGCTAATTCCACCGACGGGCCATAGGCCACATACGCAGGCTCGACAATCAAGATCTTGTCACCGGGATTAAGGATTGCCCGCATGACGAGATCCAGAGCTTCACTGACGCCGACTGTAATGAGCACCTGTTCTTCCGGGTCGTATTTGAGCTGGAAACGATTCTTTAAAAAGGCCGTGATTTCACTGCGCAATTCCAGCATCCCTTTATTAGACGTATAGGAGGTAAACCCTTGTTCTAAGGAATGGATTGCTTTTTCACGCACGTGCCAGGGAGTGACAAAATCAGGCTCACCAACGCCTAAAGAAATAACATCCTTCATACCCAACACTAAATCAAAAAAAGCACGTATCCCCGACGGAGCTAATTGATCAACTTTTTTGGAAATTCTCATATTAATAGGAAATATTTTGCCTGCGTTCACTTTTAGGCTGTTTAAAAATTTGTCCTTCTTCTTTATACTTACGCAACAAGAAATGGGTTGTGGTTTGACGCACACCCGGCATTGGCGAAAGCTTGGCAGCTACAAAATCAGCAATGGTTTGTATGGTATCTCCCTCGACAACCACCAATAAATCATACCCACCAGAAACCAGTAAGCACGTTTTCACCTGGGGATATGTATAAATACGTTCCGCAATGGCATCAAAACCCACATCTTTTTGAGGGGTGATGCTCACTTCAATTAATGCCCTGACTGTTTTTTTCATATTGCCTCCATTAACGCTTCTTACTGCTATCAACCAATTTTTGTAAACCGGTGACCTGACCCTGCAACAGGCTTATATCTTCCCGTAAATTATTAATCTGGTCACGTAACTGGCTATTGTGCGCATCTGCCTGAACAACTTCCCGCACCAATTGTTTGCGCTGCGAATCCCATGACGTGCCCGATACTTTATCTTTTAAAGCGTCAATGCGTGCTTCATAATCACGGATGCGCGCCTCTAACTCTTCTTTGCGATGGGTCAACGCCAAATAACGTTTTCGATCTGCTTCTTCGTCCTTGGCAACTGGCATGCTGCTTAACAAAAGATCCTTCTGATTTTTAAGCTGCTGGATCTGCGCTTGGATATCTGCGGATTGCGCCATCTGTGTACTCATATTCACAGATGTATTAATGGACCTTACCTGACTTTCTAAATCCACCTCATGCCGCTTTTCAACTTCCAATTGCTGGCGCAAACGTGCCAATTCTTCTTCTGATACCGACGGAACAGCTGGTGCCGCTGGCATCTGTTGGGCCAATTCCTGATCTGTTGCTTTTAATGGTTTGGACTATGAAGTACGCTGTAAACTTTGCCATTCCTTTTGAACGCTCGCTAATCCCTTGGTACTGGCATCGACCTGCTTTTTAGCTGCTGCTATTTGACCATTTAATTCTTCAATACGAATTTGCTGATCAGTGCGGCCATTACGTTCCCGCAAAAAAGCAGTTAAGCGCTCATTGCTTTGACGTTTTGCCGCGATGGCATCTGCCAATTGGCGCGCATTCATGACCAAGCCCTGATGCTGCTGGCTTAATGAATTATTCTTCGCCATTTCTTCTTTGGCTGCAGCCTTTATCGAGTCTAAAGTCTGTTGCCAGCTGGTAGAAAAATCAACAGCCGGCTCTTGGGCTTCGACGGAAAAGGCAGCTGCCATCAGTAAAATAGTCAAAAGCATAACATATCTAATCATATATGTCTATTATACTTATCCCGCATCAAGGGGCAAGAAACAATCCGTAATTTATCATTAATTTTTAATTGTACCGACAGGCATAAGACCGATGAGAGAATTAGTCAGAAAAACTTTCTGGGCAGCGATTAAATCTTTAACACCAAGGATTTGTTCACGCACTTTAAGCCCACTAGCTTGAGCTTGATCCATGACCAATTGGCGGGTAATCCCTGCTAAACATCCGGAAGATAGTGGCGGAGTGACCCACACCCCGTCGATAACAGCAAAAATATTTGCCCGGCTCGCCTCAAACACCTGGCCTTTCTCATTTAATAAAATGGCTTCGTCAAAGCCCTGGGCTTGCGCCTTTTGATAACTATGGGCAAATAACCCATAGTCCAAAGATTTGATATGCGCTTGCCTGCTATTGGCCTTACGAGGGGTTGGCATAACGCAGACCTGCATTCCCCGACGATAATAAGCCTGACTATAACTTTTATACGGCTGCACCGTCACGACCGCATGGATGTCTTTCTTTTCTCGCCAGACCATGATCCGTAAACGTGCCGTTAACATATCCGGGTTCTTAGACAAAATGCGACGAGCGATCTGAAGCATTTGTTGAGATGTATAGGCATGTTTAATGCGCAATAAGTTCAAGCCTTTTAATAGACGTTGAACATGAAGCTGTCCAAATACCATCTTGCCTTTAACAACCTTAGCCGTTGTAAATGCTCCGTGCAATGGGCTTAAGCCCGGGGTAAACGCCTGCAATAATTCACCCTTGGCTTGCACATATTGACCGTCGATATAAAAAACACTGTTCATACCTTATGCCTTAACGATTGTTCAATAGCCTCTGCCATGGCCTTGGCTTTTACCACTGTTTCTTCATATTCATCCGCTGGCTTTGAATCCGTCACTATGCCGCCCCCGACGTGAAAACTGATTTGTTTAGGCGTTAAAAATACCGTGCGAATGAGCACGCTAAAATCAGCATCGCCCGTTGCAGAAATATACCCAAATGCGCCGGTGTATAACCCTCGCGGCCCCCGCTCCAATTGCTTCACAATACGCATGGCTTCAATTTTTGGACAACCCGTGACAGAACCGCTGGGAAATGTTGCTTTTAAAGCATCAAAGATATCGCAATCCTTTTTTAACGTCCCCCGCACCGTAGATGTTGCTTGAAATACCGAGGCATAGGTTTCAATATCCCTTAACGAAGCTACCTTTACACTTCCATATTCGCACACCCGCCCTAAATCGTTACGTTCTAAATCTGTCACCATTAGCAATTCTGCTTTTTCTTTACGGCTCATGAGCAAATCTTTTTTCTGCCGGGCATCACTCGTATGGCTTTCTCCTCGAGGGCGCGTCCCTTTCATGGGCTTAACTTCTAAAATTTTCTTAATTTTCTTTAAAAAGCGTTCTGGGGATGTGCTTAAGATTTCTTGCGAGCCGTCATGAAAATAGGCCCCAAAAGGCGTTGGTGTCAGCGCCCGTAATTGGCCATAGAGATAAGCCCCGTCGATATATTTATTCCATTGTGCCACATTCACCCACACTCGCCGTGATAAATTGATTTGGTAAATATCCCCCTGATAAATATGCTTGCGGGCTTTTTCAACAGCCTTGATGTACTGAGAAGAATTGAAATTGGATAAAAAACGCACCTTGGATGGAAACGGACGATGATGCGGGATATACACCCGTCGCTTGATCACCCACTGGGCAAGATGACGAGCATCTGCCATCTTCACCGCACGCACCGACCATTGGCGACGGCGATGGTCAAAAACGATAACCGCAGGGTAAACGCCAAAGCACATTTGCCCGTCGTAACTAATAAACCCAACTGCCCCACCCCAAAACCCACGGCATGTTCCCTGGCGACCCATAACAGCAAGCTGTGTTCTTAATTCATCAAAACTTTTAGGACGAATGACGCGCGCAGGATTACACCCCAAATAGGAAAAGCCGCTTTCAACACTTCCAGGCAAACTGGAATCTAGGAAAAATGGATGGGCGCTGCCATACAAACGTAAAAACATGCTGTACGGATCAGCAACGATATTTAAAGGGATAGAGTGCATCAACGGATATTATAATTGAAAAAGTGACGCTTGTGCAACTTGTTGAATCTTAAAGGAAGGTTTCTCGACGCTAAAGGTGCGGATAAAAATGGACGCCTCATCTAATTGTTTCTCACGGGCCATATCTGCCAAACGATTAAAAACAGCGACGGTTAATGCCACGTCTGCTAATGCGCGGTGGGTTTCTGTGACTGTCACCCCCAAAGAACGCGCCAAATACGCTAATTTATAGCTGCTTAAATATGGCAGCAATTCTTTGGCCATTTTTAAGGTATCAATAACCGGTGTATCATCTTTTAATTTGCGACCCATGGCTGCTAATTCAAAAGATAAGAACCCGACGTCAAAACGGGCATTATGGCCAGCCACGCACGCCCCTGCAATAAAATCAATCATACGTGGCAATACTTCACGACTGGTAGGCGCATCGGCAATCATGTCTTCTGTAATATTATTGACCCGGCTGGCTTCGGCAGGGATTGAGCGTTGTGGATTGACTAAGGAATGAAATTTGTCTACCACTTGGCCGCTACGGATTTTCATGGCCGCAATTTCAATAATGCGATCACCCTGTTGTGGGGATAAGCCGGTGGTTTCAACGTCAAAAACGACAAATTCAGTTTGATGGATTTTTATCATGGGGCCCAATGCAATTAACGATGATGTCATATTACAAACACCCCCCTTGCGTATCAAGCAAATACCGAAATATTTTATAAAAATTACCTGGTAGCATTGTATACCGCTTGTTTTTCGACGGGATGGTACCTTTCCTTGGCTAGCCCTAATTGGGGCAAACCGAAATCATCCATGGCATTAATGCGTTGGTACGGCTTTAAAGCTTCTTCCTGGCAGAAACGGCTAAAAATCCAAGCGCTTAGTCCGCTGATGTCTGGATCTGTTATTTCCGCATAAACACAAAAGGTATTCTCATTAAGCTCATACCCTGCGGTGTACCCAACGATCTGATCGTCGACAGTAGCCACGCGGACGATCATGCCTAGGCTATCTGCCTGTTCGAACATCCGTTTGTGCACAAGGGTATTATCATCAAGCATTTGCTGATAAATGATATCCTCATGGTTTTGTCGACGGTGTTTAGACCAACGTTTAAAAAGATTTAAACAAGCTTCCTGATCTTGTGTGGCAAAGCTACGCATCTGGGGGCGATACCGTTGTTGGCAAACATTGCGGTCATGCCTTTGGGATTTATAGGCATTGCCGGAAAGCATGGAAATATCTTCTTTCCGATAAATATACTCATATGATTTTAAAAATAATCGCAGCCCCATGGATTCGTACAGTTTTGCCTGGCTTGGATCTATATTTTCGATGCGGGCAACGGGGTTTGGTCCCATAATATCAAGGCACTGGGTGATGACCGATGCAGAAGCACTAGGTCCTAGCGGTGGCAGATATAAAAACATTCCTTTGCCCTGTTTGGCAAAAACTGCATAGTGCTCGCCTAGGGCGCGGCAATCAAATTCAAAGAAATCACTCCATAGGGCAATGGAAGAATAATGGTACACCGACAAAGGGCGTGGAGTTTGACGGCAGTATTGATTAAATATCGAAGACATGTTCTAGCTCAAGATGATACGCAGAATAATCGTGCACTAAATCCATATTATCCTTAAGCCAGGCGCGGGTCTTGGCTTGTTGGAAAAATTCCCGCAAATATTGGCCATACGCTTTTAACGTCGAAGTATTTAAATGGTCTTGGATAAACGGGCAGCTTAAATGCATATACAGCGCAATGCCCCCTTCTTTTTTATGTGAAAGAATGTAGGGATAAATTTTACATTCAAACGGGTGGTTGTGGTAAATGCGACAGGAATGGTCTGAAGAATTATAAAACACACAATTGCAACTGCCTGATTCTTCTTTAGATTTAATATGCCCATCGGTATCTAGCCAGTCCTGGCCTGTAATCTGCATGGCTAGGCTTTGACGTTCCCCCGCCCCTAGCTTTGGCCGCCAAGGCGAATCAATGGCCTTAAAGCGACAGCAGCCATCGCATTTTAGACATGTTTCTGAGGGAACTAATTGCTTAATATCCATATGCCCTGTTGATAAGGTTGGTCAAGATTCTTTCATCATTATCTATGACTGTAAATCTTGCCCGGTATTGTTTCGTCCTTTATATGCATTAATGTTTTGGCATTTACTCCGCTCAGGGGCGGTTTCTTAACGCCAAAGTTGCCTATGAAATCTAAACGGTCTTTCGTCACTCGGTGAACAAAGAACTCGCCTCGCATCTTTCTTAATCTGCTTGGCTCAAACATCTTTGTTCATGCCTCGACCTTCGTCTCGGCATTCCCTCTCTCCTCAAGCTGCTTTGGCTAAAACCTAACTTCGCTCCGTAAACACCAAAACAATTTAATGCTCTATAAAATTCTTCACTTATGGAAGATAAGGCTTTGGGCAAGTTCTTGAAGGCCGAACTACCCCCACCACATGCCA
>CAZHGK010000112.1:0-6631 GCA_964532095.1 uncultured Planctomycetales bacterium
AAAGGGGAGATATGGTTTATTAATTCTTTGGGGAGAATTTCTGGCCATCAAGGGGTTGATGACCATGTTTAAATTAGCATGGCCTCGAATTATTGTCAATAAGCTTGCAGCTGTAGTTGCGTTAATCATGTTAGGGTTTACATTCTTCACTGCCCAAGTGCAAGCTTCTCCCCAGACGGCTTCTCAACCACCGCCAGTTGAAATGAGCCGTGCAGATAGAGATCTTCTTGAAGACCCCTATCAGGCAAGTTATTTTGATGTTGAGCAATTAAAAGGCGTGACAGCGACAGGACTTCGTGAATTATACGAGCGTTATTATGTTCCTGCACATCAGAATGTTACGGCAACAGAACCCTCCACCCAGTCGATAAGGCAGTATTATCATATCGCAAAGATTTTAAAATTCATCTCACGGTTGTCGACAAATCCTGATCTTCACGTTTTCGATAGCCGCATAGCGTATGATTTACACAAAATTGCCAGACTCCCCATTGAACCGCCGTACAAAGAATGGGGGCAGGCGCAGGGAGGGGAAATACAGCAATTGAAGGTTTCCGCGTTCTTTTATGGGGATGAGCATCTTTCCTATTTCAAAGAGCAGATGGCTCAAAGAGGATTTACAGGTACAGAAGGCAGGTATCACGGCAGCGTTGGTCAAATGCCGGTTGAGATTACGGTTTCCCTTATATCGGAAGATGATAGTCGTAAATTAGAGCGGTTAGCCAACGACGATACAGTCAATATTATCTACTATTTTGGTCACGCAGTCAGAGGAAGCGGCCTGTTTAAGACATTTAGCAATCTTCCAAGGAATAATTATTCGCCCAAGGTAGCAATTTTGGAGACTTGCAAAACATTACCGTATTATGCGTCATTGTTAATGTCGGCATGGCCTCAAATACAAATCATAGGTTTGACGGAAAATAATAAATGGCCCAATGCAAGCCCTCTTTGGCCATTTCTGGAAGGGGCGAGCCGCCAGGAAAACTGGCAGCAAATAGGCAGAAGGACAACAGATGACACACATTTTCCAGAGAACCATAATTTCATGCCCGATGAGCCAACCCCCTTGCGGTATTACGATTCTGACGGTAACAGCCGATCGGATATTTTGGAGGTTTCGTCTAATGCTGTCGGAAGCGCGTTAGCGAATAATGACCAATTGCTGTGGGCAGTCAATTATCTTTCTTGCGCCTTCGATGATTACCGGCAAGGCGACTGGAAAAAAAATCCCCAAGACCAGTACAAGTACAGATTAATCAGCGGAGGATGGATAAGTTCAGAGGAAGCTAAATTTAATGCTGTGCCGGTGGTCATTGAGAAGGGGGATTTTAGGTCGCTAATTGTCAAAATGGATGCGGCCTATGCCAGCAAGCCTAAGGAAGAGATGGTATTGGTTTTAATCCATGAGATTTGCAAGTATTTGTCAGCGAATGAACCAATAGATCTCTGCGTCAGTCGTGATGAGCGTGAATTGCTGATTGCCACACAATTCATGAAAGATTTTCATCAGGAGAATATGTTTGGTTGGTATAAGGCATACGCCGGGTTGCCCAAAGAAAGAACGTATGAACAAGCCTTAAAGATGTATGAACGCATGTACCATCGGTATGTGGTCGAGAGGGCAACACAACCCTCCAAACAGAAGGGTTCGTATTTGGTGTTATTGATCCCATTTATCCTTGGAATTCTTGCAACATTACAACGGGATGAGAGCAATCAAGGCAACCGGGTTAGTAGTCCTTGGCCGGTTTTATTGGGGACGGTGATGAGTTTGGCGGGATGTGCTATGGGTTATCCGATCGTGGCTCTGGGGGGATTGTTGATGGTGGTTTTGTCGTCAAGATTACAGCCTAATGCTTATGGCCGACAGGGCGTTGCTTATTTTGCTTATTTACAAAATAGCGTTCAATGGCTATCCAAGAGCCTACGACAACGACTAGACCAAGTACCATATATAGTCCAAACATATTATGCCTCCTTAGTAGAGCGTTTAATATCTGACAAAATAATACCAATAGTCAGGCTAGCTATTGTGACTCCTATTGTAAGAATCTTTATAGGGAGGGAGTTGATTTTCTCCAGAAACCCTCCAATAAGAGCTGCCAAAACAATCGCCTGTCCAACATTAATAAAGATTTTAGACACCGTTTCAATGCGTTTGTCCGTCCAGAACATTTTAGTGACCATATTCACCTTAACATTGTTTAGCGTCGCTGTCAACGCAGCGGGCAGAGGGGGATGGTTGTTGATATTTGTGGGGGGATTAGTACTCATCAAGGGGATGATGACAATGAATAAATTAGCATGGCTCCGAAACATTGTCAATAAGCCCACCGCTGTAGTTGCCCTAATTTTATTGAGTCTTACATTTTTCACTGCCCAAGTGCAAGCTTCCCCCCAAATGTCTGCACAACCACCGCCAGCAATGAGTCGCACAGACAAGGCGATCTTAAAAGACCCTTTTAGCATTAATCCTTTAGAGAAAGAAAGATTAGAGAAAGTAACACCACAAGGTTTAGAAAGAATATACCAAGAAGTATATGTCCCTGCCCGTCAGAAAGTTTTGGGAATCACCAGCACGCCGCAAGCAGCTCATGCCTACTATCACATCGCCTCATTATTAAAGAACACTTCCAGATTCTCTAATAATAAACTTCTATACAAATTCGATGAAGAAATTGCCAAAGATATAGAACAAGTGGCTGGTTTACCGCAGCAGCCTCCTTATGAATCATGGAAATTAAGAAATGCTTCCACAGCCAAAGAGCAAATTGGTGTAAAAGCATTCTTTTATTCAGAAGAGTTTTCAAAGCCGTTTATTAATTATCTGATTAAGAATCTTTATATAGAAACAGAAAAGGGCGTTTACGTACGGTCTTTAAATAACAGGATGAAGGTGCGCATTAATGTTTCTCTAACATCAACAGATGATAGCAGGGAAATTGAACAATTGGCAGAGGATGAGGGCACACAAATTATTTATTATTACGGGCATTCTGGAGTAGCCAGGAATCTCCAAAAAACTTTTTATAATTTGTCTCCCAAGAACTATCCAGCCAAAGTCTACATTGTTGAGGGATGCAAGAGTTTGCCGTATTACAGTGATTTGTTAGTGTCTCGTTGGCCGCAGGTACAAATTGTAGGCCTTATAGAAGAGGGACGTGGATTTAGTACTATTTTATTTGAAATTCTGGAGGGGATAAGTCGAAGGGAAAGCTGGTCTCAAATAGGGCATAAGATAAATGAAGATCGCTATTATCCCCAAAACCATTATTCTTTACCTAACGATCCTATCCAATTGAAATTTCGAGATGTGAACAGAAATGGAACCGCTGATATTTTGGAAACAGTCCGGAGCGTGTCGGTTTTGACAGAAAAGGATGACCGCAGATTAGCGGGAGCCATTAATTATATTTCAGCATTACTCGACTATTATAGAGACGATAAAGAAGAAATTAAAAACAAGTTTTCATATAGGTTAATCAGTGGAGGATGGTTTTCAGGGCCAGAAGCTATAAGAATTATAGCACAAGACCATCCTGGGGTTATTGTTGTGAAATTAAATGAAAGATTTAAGGATAAGTCGGATGCCCAAATCACATTAATTTTAATCCACAAACTGGCTGCACATTTTCCTATTGCAGAGCAGAGCATGATCCTTGATGACAAAGAACGAGAACTGGCCCTTGCCATGGAGTATATGGACAATCTTTCCCAACAAGATGCATTTGAGTGGTACAGAAAATATGCAATTTTCCCACCTGATTTAACATACGAGCAAGCACTTAAAATAAGTTCCCCAATTAGGGACTGGTATATTCATGAAACACGTTCTTATTCTACTAATAAAGACCGTGTCATTAGAAGAAGGGGACTGCCTGCTGTAGCTGTGTTACTCACCTGTATGTTGTTATATTTCGGGATGTTTGCCAGGAAATTTAAGGATATTCTTAAAAAAGGTTCAGGATGTTCCAATATTGCAGAGATTATGTGGAAGGCTTACATCATCCCGTTTGGGTTAGCCACAGGGCCATTCTTTTTGAAATCAGTCACTCATACCGTAAATAATATTTGGGAATGGGTATTAAGCGGGATTGTTGTTAGCTGTTTGTGGTTGTGTTATGTTTTTTGGTTCAAAGGTCTTGCTGCGAAATATGAATCAAAGTCGCCGGATGCAAACGACCCATCAACCGGGGATGCCACCAAACACAATTTAGCATGGCCGCTTTTATTTGGGACGGTCGTTAGTTTAGCAGGATGTGCAACGGGCTCTTGCCTAGTTGTGCTGGGGGGATTGTTGATGGTGGTGTTTGCTTCAAAGTTACAGCCTAATGCTTATGGCCTGCAGCATGAGTTTTCTGATTGTGGTTACTTATTAGCACGAGAATTAAAGAAACAATGCAGACAATTCCAACAGTTATACAAGCTAGGATGGCTCCACTCATTTTATATCTCCTTGTTGGGGCACAATAAAATTCCTGAAACGAACGTTAATAAGAAAAGAATAATAAAGAACAGCTTTGTTTCGACATTAAATTTCGCAAAATCAGCAGCGATTAGTATCGCTAAGAAAACTTTAGAGAAATCTAAAAGGGTTTCAGACAAAGCTTTGACTTTGCTTTTAGAAATCTTTATTGCTTTAAGAATATCAATCTTCTTGAATGCTGTCAAAGGCATAATCCTCCTGCAAAGAAAATTTATCACCTGTTTGGGTGAAAAGGGGAGATATGGTTTATTAATTCTTTGGGGAGAATTTCTGGCCATCAAGGGGATGATGACCATGTTTAAATTAGCATGGCTCAACAATGTTGTCAAGCGCTCTGCATTTTCTGCAAATAAAAGAAGCCAGGCGGGGTATATTAGTGATTATCGAATGGCGATTGTTTTTTCAACGCTGTTTTTTATGGTGTTAAACTTAATTCCTGGATCATTTAAAAAAGGTGGCTTATTGCCTATAGGCTTAATCATTGCAGCGGTTATTTGTTTTGCGCTATTTTTGTTTATTATGTGGAGGGAAGACAGAAATCTTAATGCGTATTGGAGAGCAAAAGGCAGACGCAGATTAGTAGATGATCAAATTAAGGAGGTGAGGCAATTAATATTCCAGATGAATTGTGCAATAACAGCTGTAAGGAATCGTGAAGGACCTGATTCGGATCTAGCTAAGAAAATTTTTGAAGAAATTCCTTTTGATGATTTGCATCCTGAAAAATATGAAATCCGTTTCAAAACATTTCTTAATCTATTAAAGCTTCATCATCCCAAGCCTGCAGAACGTTTCAAGAATTTTAAACTCCGCCTTATCCGTCCAGGGCATTGGCATTTGTATTTAGAAGGAGATGAGCCGTTTCAAGACGGGGATGTCGATCTAACAGAAGAAATTGCTGATGGCATTGGAGCAGAAGATTGGGTGGGGGGGATGGAGGAATCCACCTTAGAAGCATTGAATGAGCTTTTGCGTCAATCCCGCAGTGATGAAGTTGAAAGAGGGTATTCATATATTATCGAGCAGCGTTCGCAATGGGATTTGATGCTCATTGACGCACAGCTTCTCGTAGACCGTGAGGGATTTGGGGTTCTTATTTTGGGAGATTGTGGAAGCGGGAAGACTCTTTTAACAAAGATGATTATTGAACGGTTTAAAGACTTTTATTTTTCTGCTGATGATAAAGTTTTATTAACGGAACGTCATGGACTAATTTTTGCAGCCCCTTTTTTGTTAAGTTCGGGAGAGATCGGGCATCGTTTACTCCCGGATGAGAAAGGTCATAAACCTTATGGGACATTTCAAGTACCAGCCAAACAATTAGTTGATGATTTTGTGATTGTTCGCACCATCATCAATTTAAAGTTGATTAATGCTCAAGGAATGTCTGTCCAAAAGTATCAAGAAGAGACGGCTGTAACATGGTTGAGCAGAAGGCTTAATGAGCGTTTTACGACTCAGTTCACTATGGGCCAACTTAAGATGGAACAGCTGGGGATGTGGGAGCTATGTTTGCCGCAAGCGTACCCAAGCCGTTTTGGAGTTATGACAGAAGGCATCTCTCGTATTTTTGGAAGATCAGGTGAAATAAATAATAGTGGCAGACACAATTTAGCAAGACCTCAAAGTGTTAGGAATAAAGGTGACGGACACAATTTTGTAACGCAACCAGATCAAAAGCCTTTTGGAGAGCCAGAGGTAACGGATAAGGTGGGGGCATTGCTTGAGTATAAAGGATCTATATTAATAAACGAAGGATATAGCATTGAGCCTGTTGATTCTCATGAAATCGAAGGGGACTGTTATTTACTGGCCCAATCGATAAAAGAAAAAGTTTCACAATTCGCTAATAAGAATGGATTTGATTCAGAAGAACAAGCGCGATTATCACGCTTGGCCTATGAATTGATTTGCAATATGTTGAAATTTGGTAATGGTGGAATTTTTGGAATGAAAATGAATCAGGAAAATCATGCCATAAGTTTGGTGGGATGGGATCATGGATCAGGAATCAAGGATCCTGAGCAACTTAGAATGAGAAGCTTAGAACAGCAGACTGATGCAGGTTCACAGGGGCTGCTTACTACAACCACAGGAGGCAAAGGGTTTGTTACATTCTCTCATGATGCCAATGAAGCAAAT
>CAZHGK010000113.1:0-6585 GCA_964532095.1 uncultured Planctomycetales bacterium
GAACAAAATGGTTTAGGAGGCGAGGTTTCAGCCATCGAAGCTGTGTTTGGCCAGGTGCAACGCGATAAGGCAGAAGGTGGCGATAAAATTCAGCAGGAGGATGGTTCATGGGTGACCAAGTAAAACCACCATTGACCCATTTCTTAATATCCTGTTCATTCTCGCCGAGCGCCCGTTTGGTTACGGCGCAGGGTTTGGCCTTGGCACGGTTGTTAAATGCCAAGGTTTCTTTTTGTCATGTGGGTTTTGATCAACCGCATGTGCGTGGACAAATGCAATTAATTTTAGACGATATCGGCGCTGATAAACAAGCACCGCTTATTATCCAGCCAGGGCGACCCCATAAGGTGTTAAGTGCAGTTGCTGCCAGGCAAGGCTCTGATTTAATTGTGGCTGGGGCTTTAAAGCATGAAAATTCAGTGGTTGGCATTTTTGGGTCTGTTGCTCGTCGACTGGTGCGTCAAGCAGCCTGTTCTGTTTTATTATTAACAGCGGATGCGTCCTCAAATTCGTGGCGTGCCTTGGGGGTTTCCATTGATTATGACCAAACACCTAGAGGTTTAATGGAATTGGCAATTACCTTGGCTCGGGCCAAGAAAATTCCTTTGCATGTGGTGCATGAGAATGATTATCAATTGCGGTATTTGCAATTAGAGGCAGTCGCAGATCAAAGGCGCGTCGATGCCTATGAACGGGAATGCGATGCTTTAGAGCATGAGCAATTGAATAATTATATTCAAGGTTTTGATTTAGATGGTGTGGATATTTACCAAGAATGCCTATTAAGTGAAGAAGGCGATGAGCTGTCGAATTATAGCCGTAAACACGAGATCGATATGATGTTAGTTACGGCGGCCAAACAATCGATTTCCTGGTGGCAAAGGTTTTTAAACCCTCCGGTAGAAATTATTTTACAGGATTTGCCGTGTTCAATTTTATTCTATAAATCATGACGACACTTAACCACCACGAGATGACTGCGTTATTTTTGGCCCTGGGCGTCTTATTGTTTGCGGCGCGGACTTTAGGGGAAATAGCCAGGCGTTTTCATCAACCGGCTATTCTTGGGGAAATTATTGCTGGTATTATCTTGGGCCCGACGGTATTAGGGCATCTTGCGCCCGGTTTTCAGCAGATGCTATTTCCTTCAAGTGGGCCTTCGGCAGTTGTCTTAAATAGTTTTATGGGCATTGCCATCACCTTGTTTTTATTGGTGGCAGGGATTGAAGTAGATTTGTCATCAGTATTTAAGCAGGGGAAAGCTGCTGTATTTATTAGTTTGGGGGGATTAATCATTCCCTTTATTTTAGGGTTTGGGGCAGTCATCTTGTTTCCGCAGCTATGGAATGCCCCTGTGATGGATGGGATTATTTTTCCGTTATTCTTAGGAACGGCATTAGCCATCACAGCGTTACCAGTGATAGCTAAAATCATGATGGATTTGAATTTATACCGCACGGATTTGGGTATGACGGTGATTGCGGCAGCTGTGATGAATGATTTAGTCGGCTGGATATTTTTTGCCTTCATTATGGGGTTAATGGGCACGACAAACCATGGCCAAATAAATTTCCAGCACATTATGCTGTTGACTGCTGGTTTTGTCGTCGGTATTTTAGTGGTTGGACGTTGGTTGCTTGACCGGATTTTGCCATGGCTTCAAGCGCACACATCTTGGCCAGGTGGGATTATTGGTTTTTCTTTGGCAGCAGCGCTTTTGTGTGCGGCTTTTACCGAAGGAATTGGTATTCATGCCCTGTTTGGCGCATTTTTATTTGGGGTGGCTTTAGGGGATTCCCGTCATTTGCGTGAGCGTACCCGCAACACCATCGACCAATTCACATCGTTTTTCTTTGCGCCATTATTCTTTGCTGGCATTGGTTTGAAGGTTGACTTTGTCCGGTATTTTGACCCAATGCTCGTCGCAGTGGTTGTGCTGCTTGGAAAATTGTTAGGCTGTGGATTAAGTGCACGTTTGTCGGGTTTTTCCTTAAGAGAGTCCCTGGCTGTTGGTTTTGGGATGAATGCACGGGGTGCCATGGAAATTATTCTAGGGTTATTGGCCTTGCAAGCGGGGCTTATTGATGAACGCATTTTTGTGGCCTTGGTTGTCATGGCCTTAATTACCTCGATGACCAGTGGTTCCTTGATGCAATTTCTCATGCGCCAACAGAAGGAAATTCATTTTTATAATTATTTAAATGCCAAATCATTTGCTGGGATATTGCAATCGAAAGACCGGTATGAGGCCATTGTTGAGCTTGCAGGCATTTGCGCCCCGTTAACGGGTTTAAACGCTTTTAATATTGCTGAAGATGTGTGGGAGCGTGAACAGATGATGTCAACAGGTTTGGAAGCAGGGCTGGCGATCCCACATGCCCGTATTAAGGGTTTAACATCACCGGTGATTGGTGTTGGAATTTCTAATAAGGGAATTGATTTTGATGCCCCTGACGGATCAGTCTCAAATGTGATCATTATTATTTTAACACCTGAGCAGGACCATCAAATACAGTTGGATTTACTAGCGGATATAGTAAAAACATTTACGCATGTGGAATTAATTGAACGCTGCGCTGGAGCGCGTTCCTATACGGAATTTTTAGCTCTTCTAAAAAGTTTGGGGAAATAAATTTCAATAAGAAGACTCTTTGTAGTTTTAGATATAATATGAAATCAATTTTAATTTTATCCGTCACCAGCGATATTGGTAAATTTTTAGCCCATCAATATCTGTCTCGAGGGTGGCAGGTGATTGGGACGTATCGCAACAGTCGTCATTTAAAAGGAATCAGTCCATCTATTGAATTGATTCCTTGCGATGTTACTGATCCACAAGATGTCCAAAGATTAGCAAAACAATTAAAAACTAAACGTATTCGTTGGAAACGCCTTATTTCCTGTGTGGGGAATTTATTGCCAGCCCAGGCTTTTTTTAAATCAGATTTTAAGCAGTGGCAAGCATCTGTTGATGTGAATGCCTTAGGGCAATTGCACCTCGTGCATGCGGTGCATCCGTTACGTGCGGTGAATGCTCAGGTCGTATTTTTTGCCGGGGGTGGAGTAAATAATGCAGTAACCGATATTACGGCCTACACAGCTTCTAAAATGTTACTGACAAAGATGGTCGAATATCTGGATGCGGAAAATAAGGATATGAGCTTTATCATTATTGGCCCTGGTTGGACAAAGACTAAGATTCACGACGATATTTTAAAAGCAAAGAAAGTTTCAGAATTTAAGTTGAAGCAAACCAAGCATGATTTAGATCATAAGCCAAGCACATCGTTAGACTACATTGATGGGTATATTCATTGGCTATGCTCTTTACCTAAAAAAACAGTAAGTGGCCGTAATTTCTCGGTAACCCATGATGCCTGGCAAGGGGCCAAAGGTTTAAAATTAGAAAAAGCTTTAAATGCAGACAATAATATGTATAAACTCCGTCGGTATAAGAATGATTTCTAGAAAGTAAAAGATATGGCTAAAAATAAAATTTCCCAAGAAGAGGCGTATAAATTAGGTACTGATCACCAATTCATTGATTCTGTAAACCTGGGTCCCTGGACAACGTATAGTTTATTAAACGATCCAAAACATTTAGGTTTTGTGTTGGCCCGTTATAAATTTCCTGCCAAAATGTTTGATGGCTTCGATTCCGCTATTGAAGTAGGCTGTGGCGATGCCTTTGGCACACCCATTGTTGCCCAGCATGTGAAGAAAGTTTTAGCCATTGAACCGGATGCTCGTCATATTGAAAGCAATAAGAATAGATTATCTAAAATCAAGAATATTGAATTTCGCCAAGGGACCATCCAGGATTTGAAATTATCCAAAGCCTCATTTGATGGGGCGTATTCCATTGATGTGATTGAACACCTTGATGAACATTTAAATGATCCGTTTGTTAAATCCCAGGCAGATATTTTAAAGAAGGACGGGGTATGTATTATTGGTACGCCAAATGTGACTGCGAATGAATACGCTTCCGAACGAAGCCGGGTGCAGCATATTAATTTGCATAGCCAGAAGTCATTAAAGGCCTTGATGGCAAAATATTTTAAACGGGTGTTTATGTTTGGCATGAACGACGAGGTTCTTCATACGGGCTATGCCCCAATGTGCCATTATATTTTTGGTATGGGGGTTGGGGTTAAGTAAATGAAATTATCCGATTATATTGTTGAATTTTTAGTGTCCCAGGGGATTGATAAAGTTTTTGTCGTCTCAGGTGGAGCTATTATCCATTCCATTGATTCGGTGGCCCGTCATCCAAAGATCGATTATGTCTGCGTTCAGCATGAACAGGCTGCTGCTGCCGCGGCTGATGCCTATTGGCGGGTGAGTGGGAAAATTGGGGCTGTGATGGTGACTTCCGGACCGGGGGCAACTAATTTAACGACGAGCATTTGTAATGCCTATTTTGATTCTATTCCTATGTTGTGCATTTGTGGTCAGGTCACAACGCCCAGATTACGTCCAAGTACAAATTTACGCCAAAAAGGTTTTCAAGAAACAGATATTGTTTCTCTGTTTGGTTCAATCACCAAATATGTGCATCAAATTTTAGATGTGAATGAAATTAAATATCAGTTACAAAAAGCTGTGTTTATTGCCAAAGAAGGCCGGCCAGGTCCGGTGGTCTTGGATATTCCCGACGATTTACAAAGGACTGAGATCGAACCTGCGTCATTAAAAGAATTTGTTACACCTGTTGTATCTAATCCAACCATCCATGCTTCTCAAACAAAACAATTACTTGTTTGGCTTAATGAAGCTAAGCGTCCTATTTTGGTTTTAGGCGCAGGTATTCGTATCGCTGGGATGATTGAACCAACATTAGCTTTTGCCCGTCGATGGAATATTCCTGTGTTGACCACGTGGGGTGGTAAGGATATTGTTGAATATGAGGATGCTATTAATTTTGGTGTTTTAGGTGTGGCAGGTCCCAGGGCTGGAAATTTTGCCGTACAAAAGAGTGATCTTGTTATTGGTATAGGAACTCGTTTATCACAAATGATCACAGGAGGTAAAACAACCCTGTTTGCCCCACAGGCTAAGAAAGTTTTAGTCGACATTGATCCTTTTGAATTAACCAAATTTACAAAGAACGATTTTCAGTTAGATTTGGCTATTGAATCGACCTTGCCTAATTTCTTTAATGCTTTTGCTAAAGAGCAAGCCCCTTTCTCGTCGCGATTAAAGCCATGGCATGAGCAAATCCGTGGCTGGCAAAAACAATATCCAGTATGTCCTAAAGAAAAATATGAGCGCCGTGATTATGTTGATGGGCACGTATTTGTTAAAGAATTATCCAAATGCTCGCAACCTGGGGATGTGCATATTGCAGATACGGGGGCAAATTTGGCATGGATTTGTCAGGCTTTGGAAATTAAAAAGAACCAACGTTTGTTCTCGGCATGGAACCATACGCCGATGGGGTATGCCTTATCTGCCAGTGTAGGGGCGGCCAGCGCTTCTAAGAGTATGGTTATATGTTTAACGGGTGACGGTGGTTTAATGATGAATATCCAAGAATTGGCAACAATCAAGCGATATGATTTGAATGTGAAAGTTTTTATTTTTAATAATGGCGGTCATGCCATCCAAAAACAAACCATGGACACCTGGCTTAATTCTAATTATGCGGCGACGGATGAACCCAGCGGTTTATGTTTTCCTGATTTTGTCAAGACGGTTGAAGCTTTTGGCCTCAAAGCTTTTCGTATCCATAATCATAATGAGTTAAAACTGATTGAGGATGTGTTAGCAAGCAAGGGACCTGTTGTGTGTGACCTGCTTATAGATCCGAATCAAAAAATTGAACCCATGCTTAAATTTGGCTCAGGCCTAGAAGATTTAAATCCCAAATTACCTTCCGACGAAATTGCCCGCATCATGCGTGTTTAACTCCACGTAAAAAAATCCTATTTTTTTAAACAAATCACATATCAATATCTATATAATGTTTTTGTATTTATAAAATTATAATATTTTTACGGAGGAAGGATATGTCTTTATATTATCGATGGATTTTTGTTTTATTTTTTGCATGTGGCTTTGCCGTAAACGTATGGTCTGCAGGATCCGGAGGTATACGTGTAGAAACTCCAGATGCAGGAGCGTTTGGTAAGGGTTCAGCGTTTGTTGGCGAGGCGAATACGCCAGCAGCAATTTACTATAACCCTGCAGGTTTAAATCAAATTACTCAAACATCAGTAACGCTTGGGACTGCGGTTATTTTTCCTTCGGTTAAGTATAAGAATTTGTCTGGAAACACGACACGGCTTGAGAGAGAAAACTTTATAGTGCCTAATTTCTTTGGGGCAGTGCCGATTGTGGCCAATAAGTTTACGTTAGGTGTGGGAAGCGGGTCCTATTGGGGGTTGGGGTCACACTGGGCAGAAGATAGTGAGCTGCGGTATTTATCAACAGATTCAAGTATCAGGAATGCAGACACGATGTTAACGGCAGCCTATCAAGTGAGTGATCAGTGGTCATTTGCTATTAGTGCGGATAATGATTATTCTGTTGCGAATTTAAACAAGAAGTTTAATAACCCGTATGATGCTGTAGGTGATGGGA